>JAGBLA010000192.1 GCA_017635675.1 Ruminiclostridium sp. | reverse complement strand
TTCACCAAACGCCACTATGCTCACATTTCACATACAGCTACATTAACCTGCGTTAACTTAATGACACCCATATATCACAAGAGCCGAGCTTGTTCTCGGCTCTTTTCTGTGTTGGGGCTGGGTGTGGTTGGCGGTTACGTTATAGTAAACTGCGCTTGTAGTGTCGAAAAAGAATAGTTCACACCGCTCTTGCAGGTCACTGTAACTGTCGCTGTGCCGGCATTTGTGTTATTGAAGTATTCAACGCTGTATTGGTCGGACGGTATTACATTTTCCCCGTTCTTTACGGTCACGGCAGGCTGTTTCGCCGTGCGGTCATACTCAGTTTCTGTGTACTCAAGCGTCAATGTCGGAGCGATACCCATTGCTGCGATATTCACGGTGACACCCGCAGGCTGTGCGGAGAGTTCGTAGTTTCCCGCATCTGCGCCGCCGAGCGTAACACCGGTAACGGAAACAGACTTGTCTGTTCCGGCGCTGTCGTCGGACATAGTTCCGATTGCCGCTGAGATATCTACCGTTACGGTATCTCCATCCACGACCCCGGATACCGTCCCTGCAGTGAGCGCAACGGTCCGTACTCCCGGCTCGTAAGCGCGGTCAACAGCCGTTACCGTTGCAGTCACCGGCTTGGCGGTAATGCTTGCAGTAACGGTCGGCGGCACGGATAAGTTATAATTTGCCAGAACACTTTCAGTTCCCGAAAGTGAAAACCCGGTGAAGGTGACGGTCTTACCGTTTCCGACGTTTTTATCGGCAAAATTTCCGGTCACTTCGGATATATCCAGTGAGACAGCTTCTCCCGTTACCGCACCGGAAAGCTGCGGAGTGCCGTTCAGCTGTGCAGCCGTAGAACCGTCATAGAACTTGTCCTTAGCGCTCAGATTTGTGATCGTTACAGTCTTTTTCGTGATATGATAGCTGAGTTCCACCGATGTCGGGGTGCTGTAATTTCCTTTACCTGTAACAACAACGGTATATGTGCCGACATTTATCATTGCCGGAACTGTTGTCCCGCTGCTGTTTTTATAGGTGCAGGTGTAGTCGGTGTCTTTGATAAGGGTGCTGTCGTTGAATCTTATCACGGGCGTGCGTGCGTTACCGTCGTACACCACCGAGTCGGTACTCAGAGAAAGATTGGAAGCTGTAAGGTTCGTGAGCCACTTTGCATAATACGTTTTATCCCCGCTCACGCTCTCGGATATAGTGGTCACAGCCGAACCCGTAAACGTAGAGGTTGCATACCACCCGTCGAATGTATAGCCTGATCTGGTCACATCTGTAGGGAGAGCTGCACCTACTCCGTAGGTATATTCCGTAACATTGCCCGCATTTATGGTTCCGCCATTCGTATTGAGAGTGATGCTATAGTCGTTTCGAGTATAATAATACTTCAATACAGTCGAGCCGTCCGGGGCAATAGTTATTTCCTGAGTTGAAGGAGCTGTAAAGCCTGTATATGATTTGACAGCCGGAGTAACCTTGGAATCGCTGATGCCGGTCAGATGATCTGTATGAGCAAGGACATATCCGTTCTTAGCTGTATTCTGCTGATAATGTTCGACCGTATAGGAGGTATTTGTGTTCGCTGTCCACCTTGCGTAAAGCGTGGTATCTGAGGTTTTGTTCCAATTCCTCGCGCTTGCGCCTGACGCGGTGTAATACTGAGTACCGCCTGTTGCAGCGTTCGTGTCGTAGTAACCCGCAAAGGTATATCCGGTACGGGTCGGCATGGTCGCGGAGGGCATAGCGGAGCCATAAGTTGCGGTAACGGACGCAGTTCCGCCGGTGCCGTTGTTTTTATTGAGGGTAACAGTGTATGTGTTCGCTGTCCACTTAGCGTAAAGCGTAGTTGCGGAGGTTTTATCCCAATTCCTCGCGCTTGCGCCTGTCGAGGTGTAATACTGAGTACCGCCGCCGTTTGTTTCGGTATAATATCCGCCGAAGGTATAGCCTGTTTTTGTGGGTTTCGTTATTGACGGCATAGCGGAGCCATAAGTTGCGGTAACGGACGCAGTTCCGGCGGTCGTTGCGCTTTGGTTATTAAGCGTAACGGTGTAGGTATTAGCTGTCCAGTTTGCAGTATATGTACGATTTCCGGTGCTGCCCTTTGCGACGGAAACAGTCGTATTTGTGTCGCCGGACAGTCCCGTTCCCGACCAGCCCTTGAACGTATAGCCTGTCCTTGTGGGATTTTTCAGCGTGAATGCAGCTGTCTCAATATTATACGAAGTCGGATTTGTCCCGGAAACGCTGCCGCCGCCGAGATTATAGGAAATAGAATAGCTGTCCGTCGTCCACTTCGCGTAAAGCGTGATATCATCGTCAACTGTATCTGACGAGAAGTTCCACGCGTTTGTGCAGGCTTCTTCCTTATACCACCCGCCGAAGGTGTAGCCGGTCTTGGTGGGGTCGGTCGGTTTGGTGGCTTTTGCATTATAATTTACTGTTTGTGAGGAAACAGAAGAACCGCCCTGACTGTCGAAGGTTACTGTGCGGGTGTTGGCTGTCCAGTGGGCGTAGAGAGTATGTGAAGAAGTTACAATTGTTGATGCAGTGACCTTAGTGCCGCCCGTAGAGGCAGTGTACCAGCCGTCAAAAGTATAGTTGTCCCGCAAAGGTTCAGCGGGTAAATTATAATACGGTTCTCCGGCTCTCGGACACGACTACGACAAGGGTACTGTTACAGTCCGTCCAACGTGTACCTCTGACGGTTTGCGTACTTTCACTTGCTCCCGCTGCGGTGACAGCTATGTGGTCACGGACTGCAAAATAATCCTCCGGTGTGAAGTTACGCTTTATCATATCGCGCATTTTTTCGTCGCGGCTCATTATGATGTTGCACATTCTGCTGCATTCCTCGGTCACGTCCTCGCCGCTGCGGTATTTACGCTTGACATGATTGAAGAACCTGTCCCACGAGTCGATGTAGCGCTCGTCTGTCGCCCGCTGCGCGTTTCCCATTGTGTAGTAGAATCGGCTGGATTTCACGCCGTCGAGTATCGGTCTGTATTCTCCTGTTGCGGGTTCGTAGGTGTGCGGAAGGAACATCGTGTCGGTGCTTCTGTTGCGTACTTTTTCGGGGCGGATATAGTAATTCCTTTTGTCGGAATATACATCAAGAAAGATCTGTGCTGTATCGAGTATTTTATTGACCGAACCGAGCGAGTGTTTTCCGCGTCGTATCGGGAAATACGAAACACAGTCCAGCGAGGACAGAAACGGCGCTGTCACTTTGAAAAAGTTGCCCATCATAAGGTCTGTCGCCCATGCTGTCTGCAATTCGGAAAGGCAGTCGAAAATATAAAGGCTCGCTCTATCCTCCGGCTATGATGTGCTCCGGCATCGTGTGCTATGACTACCTGCCCGAAGATATCCGCAGCAAGTTCAAATATGAGGATATGATGCAGTCCAAGAGCATTCTCGATCCGACGAAAACCTTCGGTCAGGCGCTTGAAAGATCAGGCTTCAAGGGCGACAAGAAATACAGACTTGACCCCGACAGATACCTCTATATGTTTGAAACTCACATTGAGCAGGGTCCTATTCTCGAAGATGCCGGAAACGACATTGGTGTAGTTGACTGCGTACTCGGAATGTTCAACTACCGTATCAAGTTCTTCGGTCAGACCACCCATGCCGGCACCTTCCCGATGCCGAAGCGCAAGGACGCATTCTACGCGGCTGCGCAGGCGCTCTGCTACCTGCATACGGAGATCGACAAGCTCGGGTATTCCGATCTCGTTTATACCACCGGCGAAGTGGTTTGTCACCCCTGTGTACATACCTGCGTGCCGGATTACTTCGACTTCTCCTTCGATGCAAGACACGAGAAGCCCGAGGTCCTCGAAAAAGTCCTCGCTATCGTCAAGAGCCTTGCGGACAAGGAATGGTCGGGCTGCACCTGCACCGTCGAAAAGGCTTGGAACCGCGATACCGTTTACTGGGACAAGAAGCTGGTGGGATATGTCAAGGCTGCCGCAGAGGAATGTGGAGTCTCGCATCAGTATATCCATTCCGGCGCGGGACACGACGCGCAGTTCGCTTCGTATATGCTGCCAACCACGATGATATTCGTGCAGTCGAAGGACGGACTTTCTCACTGCGAGCCGGAATTCTCCTCGGTAAAGCACTGCACCGAGGGCGCGACCGTTATGCTGAATGCAGTGCTGAAAGCCGACAATGACTGAGGTGCGGACGATATGAGCAGAGAATTTATTGTTCCCGCGAAGATATACACCGGAGAAGGCAGTCTGGAGCTTGCGGAGAAAGAACTTTGCACTATGGGCGACCGGGTGCTGATAGTTACCGACCCGGTGGTGATAAAGCTGAACTGCTTCGGGAAGCTGACAGCAATGCTTTCAAATAACAGAGTTCCGTACACGATCTATTCCGATGTAACGGGCGAGCCTACAGACACGATAGTAAACGCGGGACTTGCAAAATATGAAGTCGAGGACTGCGACTGCATGATAGCGGTCGGCGGCGGAAGTCCGATAGATACGATGAAGGCGATAGCGGCTCTTTCCGTGAACGGCGGAAAGATATCCGACTATATGGGTAAGGTGATAAAGGGAAAAATGCCGCCAATGGCAGCGATACCGACAACAGCCGGTACAGGCTCCGAGGCGACGAAGTTCACGGTCATCACCGACAGCAGAACGGATATAAAAATGCTGCTGAAAGGCGACTGTCTTATACCGTCGCTTGCAGTCATCGACCCGGCGTTTTCAATGTCCTCACCCAAAAGCGTCACTGCTTCGACAGGGCTTGACGCGCTCACTCACGCGGTGGAATCCTACACCTCGCGGCTTGCGCAGCCGCTTACCGATGCCGTTGCAATATCTGCGGTCAAGCGCATTATGAAGTATCTGCCTGTTGCGTACAGCGACGGAACGAACACCGAAGCAAGAACGCAGATGTCAATAGCTGCACTTGAAGCGGGTATTGCGATAAACAATGCGTCTGTTACGATAGTTCACGGAATGAGCAGACCGATTGGCGCGCTGTTCCATGTTCCGCACGGGCTGTCGAACGCGATGCTTCTGGAAAAGTGCATTGGCTTTGCGCTTGACGGAGCTTATGAGCGTTTTGCTGACCTCGGCAGAGCGGTGAACGCGGCTGACAGCTCAGACAGCGATGAGGCGGCGGCAAATAAATTCCTTTTAAAGCTCGGCGAGATATGCAGGATATGTGAAGTTCCGACACTTGCAGGCTATGGCATAGATAAAGACAGGTTCATGCAGAGCGCCGATAAAATGGCAGAAGACGCGCTTGCAAGCGGAAGTCCCGCTAACACCGTGAAGTCGGTAACAAAGGAGAATATTCTTGAAATATACAGCTCTCTCTGGAATGGATAAACCGCAGGACGCGATGAATAAGTTTTCCCAAGGCGCGCACGATGCGCGCATAATAGAAAACTTCGACACTCTCTTATAGTTTTTCTTCCTCAAATAAGGCGACATACCATTGTATGCCGCCTTATTTGAATTGCAGAACTGCAAAAATTGCATAAAACTTGTTTTATAAAAGCGTATCAAACAGTTATTATCACGAATTTGCAGGATTTGTTTTCAAATCATTCAAAATTTATTGACATCAGCACTGATTTCTGCTATAATGTAGAAAATTAAATGCACGGCAAAGGCGCTTCTCTTATGAGTTGCGCCTTTCGCCGTTATTATGGAAAGAAGCGTGCGTGTCATGATAGCTTTGAATGATTATCTGTACTCAGGAGATACTGTGCTGAAAATACTGCACCAGTATTCCGCCGATCTGCGCGAAAACGCGAAGCAGACTCACAATTCCATTGACACGGCGCACAGCAATTTCCTTATACAGATAATAGAAATGCTTGAACACAACGACTTCCTCACCTCACAGTCCAACCGCATCAAGGAGCTGTACAAGTACATGACCGTGCAGTACCCCTACCTTGCGTTCACATTCAAGGGCAGGATAAAGTCGCTGATACGCGCGGAGGAGAAGTTCAACGGCTACATCGTGGAATACATCTACGACTATTTCCGCGACAACGGCAAACTGCCCATCGAGACCGAGGTCAAGAGCAAGCTGCAATGCTTCCGCGATCTTGTTGCATATCGGATAGTAATATCACTCCCGAAATGCCACCTGAAAGACGGTGAGGACAGGGAAGAAGCAGAACTGAAACTGCTGTACGAGGTGGCTGACATACTTCCGGATTTCCTCGAAGAGCGGGGATTTACCGCCGAGCTTTCGGGGCTGTCGGAGAGCGAACATTCCGCGCGGCTGTCGGAGAAGGTGCGTCCGTACTACCGCGACTATATCGCAAACAGCCGCCCCTTCGGCTACCAGTCGCTGCACATAACGCTGTACGACAACTTTGCAAGATGCTACACAGAGGTGCAGCTCCGTACGAAGGATATGGACGACAACGCAGAGATCGGTGAAGCCAATCACTTCGGCTACGAAAAGCGGCAGGAGTCCTCCCGCACCCGCCGTGAAGCTATACCCGAAGGTGAGTGTATATGGTTCGACGAAGCGTATGAGCGAGTGCGGAAACTGCAGGAAATAGACCTGTCCAAAGTCGATGTGAATATGTTCCGCGCGGCGGACAATTTTCTTATCAACGACGGGTGCGGGCTGTTCCGCGGGCGGCAGATATTGCCGTTTGAGCACCTGTCGAGATTTCAGAATGACCTCATAGATTAGACAAAGGAGTGATCTCTTATGTACAAAGGAGACACGCTGTACAAGTGCAGCGAAGAAAGAATAAAGGAAACGCTGTCCGGGCTGAAAAAGCACAAAGACAGCAGAAAATACATAATATCGCGGCTTGAGGCGCTCGGCGGCAAGTCGGAGACAGATGACCTCGGGAATGTATATGTTACCCTTCCCGGCAGCTCGCCGGACAGCAAAAAACCAGACAGCAAGAAAATAGTCCTGTCCTGCCCCGACAGCAGCGACAGCGCGGGTGTCTGTAGTGCGGTGGAAATTATCGGAACGCTGACAGCAGAGGAAATACAGCTTACCCACGCGCTGACAGTCCTGCTGTGGAATGACGAGCCGTCGGAGGATGAATGGGAGCTTGTTCCCGCAATGGGTACGCTTTGTCTGGAATATCTGCCGGAGGAGATACGCAGCGACTACAAGGACATAAAGCCGAAAAAGTCCGCTAAGGGCAGCAAGCAGAACCGGCTGAACACACGCGACTTCCGCTTCATGTTCGAGATGCATACCGCGGCTGTGCCGGACGGGATAGCTGTTGCCGACATTGTCACAGCGTCAGTGGGGCGGCCGAAATTCCGCTTCAACGAGAAGCTGACAAAGCTCACCGAGGACAGCGCGGCGTTATGTGGTATAAACACTGAAAAGCTGCACTACTCGCCTGACCGTGACACATGGATAGCGGCAAATATGCTGCCGACAGCGGTGATACTTGTGAGCTCTGATGATACAAGGAAATATGCGGACGCAGCGACTGTGCTGCTGAACGCGGTATTGCAGGCGGACAAGAGTTAATGGAGGAATACATGAAAGAAATAACCACCCCGGATTTTACCGAAGCTATCGGCAACGCAAACGAGATAAACGAGCTGCTGCGGCGATACGGCGTGAAATTCGGAATATACAAAAACGGCGAATTCAGGGAGCAGTTCTTCCCCTTCGACCCGATACCGAGAGTTATTGACGCGGAGCAGTTCGCGGATATCGAGAAAGGCCTGATACAGCGTGTAGATGCGCTCAACAGCTTTCTGTACGACATCTACCACGACAAGAATATAGTCCGTGACGGCATTATCCCGGAGGACTTCATCTACATATCGTCGGGCTACCTTGCGCAGTGCGAGGGCATCACCCCGAAAAACAAGATTTACAGTCACATTTCGGGAATTGACCTCGTGCAGGGAAAGGACGGCGAGTGGTACATTCTTGAAGATAACCTGCGTATCCCGTCCGGCGCGTCTTATCCCCTGATAGCAAGAGAGCTGACGAGGATAGCAAGCCCAGACGCGTTCCGCAAAAACAACATCGTCGATAACCGCAACTACGCAGACCTTCTGCGGGAGACAATGGAGTATGTCAACTGCGGCGGTGTGAGGGCGATACTCACCCCCGGAAGGTACAACGCGGCGTACTTTGAGCACTCATATCTTGCGGAGCATACCGGCTCGATACTTGTCCGCAGCGACGAGCTGTTTGTCGAGAACAATATTCTCTGGCACAAGACCTACTCCGGCGAAAAAACGAGGATAGGCGTGCTGTACAGACGCATTTCCGACGAATATCTCGACCCGCTCACCTTCCTGCCGGAATCGTTTATCGGAATACCAAACCTTATGGAAGCCTACCGCACCGGAAATGTGGGTATCATCAACGCTCCCGGCAACGGCGTGGCGGACGACAAGGGGATATACTATTTCGTGCCAAAGATGATAAAATACTATCTCGGCGAGGAACCGATACTGAAAAATGCGCCGACATATCTGCCGTTCTACGAGGACGACCGGAAGTATGTCATCGACAATCTGAGCAGGCTCGTCATCAAAGATGTTGCCGAAGCCGGCGGCTACGGCGTGGTATTCGGCAGCGACCTGACAGCGGAAAAACTCGGCGACCTGAAGGATATGATACTGTCGCAGCCGAGACGATTTATCGCGCAGGAGGTCATCGACTTCCTTGACCTGCCGATTCTCGACAACGGGCAGACAGTTATGCGCAAGGCGGACCTAAGAGCGTTCGTGCTCTCGGGCGAAACAACAAAGGTATGGGCATCGGGGCTCACGCGCTTTTCACGCAACCCCGATTCCTTCGTAGTAAACTCATCACAAGGAGGAGGCTTTAAAGATACATGGGTACGATCTCTTTAGAACACAGCGACTGTCTTTACTGGCTCGGAAGATACACCGAGAGAGTGTTCACGACACTAAAGGCATTGCAGGAAACTTATGACAATATGCTCGACAAAAACATCGGCTATGAGGAATATCTCGGGTACTTCGACTTGCCCGACAATTACGATAACAGCGGTGAATTCCTGCGCAGCTTCTTATTCGACAAGGGGAATTTCAGCTCCGTTGCATACAGCCTTGAACGCGCTTACGACAACGGCATAGTTCTGCGGGAGGACATCTCCACCGAAGCATTTTCGTTTTTGCAGGTGGCGAAGGACACGCTGAAAAACGCGGAGAGCGCAAAGAATACACGTCTCGCGCTGCTGCCGCTGGAGGACGTTCTGTACGGCTTCTGGGGGTGCATTGCCGACAACATCTACGATGAGGAAATAAAGAATATCATCTACTGCGGCAAGTCAACGGAGCGGCTCGACCTGTACCTGCGCATGAAATATCCGTATGACGAGGTGAACAGGGAGTTTGAGCGGCTGTGCATACGGCTCCGCAGAGTTCCGAAAAACACGCCATACCGCTACAACACGAAATTCCTGTCCGATCTCGTTGAGATAATCGGCGAGGAAAATGAGTACGATCTCAATTCCGGAAAGGCTGTATCGAGCCTTGAAAGACTGTTTGAAAGCGCTTGAGAGGGGTAATATGAAAAAGATAGATTTCTATTTTTCCACGAAGCTGACATTTGATGATTATGTTCACGAGCATTCCTTCGCGCTGCGGGTGATACCACCCGAAACGAGGACGCAGCATATCGTGAGCTGCGAGCTCAGCATCTCCCCGATAACAGCGGTCAACCAAACTGTTGACGCGTTCGGGAACAACGTCACAGCAGGATACATAAAGGGCGACCACAGATTTCTCGACTTCGGGATAAAAGGGACTGCCGAAACGGACCGCTCGCGGCATAACACAGATTATATGCCTTGCTATTTGTATCAGTCGCATTTCACAAAGCCCTCGGACGAGCTGAAAGCGCTTTATGAGCAGGCTTCGGCAGAACTGGCAACAGATAATATTTCAGAAAGAGCCGCGCATTTTTCGGAAGTGCTTTCCGACAATTTCATCTACCAAAAGGACGTGACAACTGCACACACCCCAGCCGCGGAAGCATTCGCGGCTGGAGCGGGTGTGTGTCAGGATTTCTCTCACATAATGCTGTCGCTGCTGAGAATGGACGGTATTCCGTGCAGATACATCGCGGGGCTTGCGTTCTGCGACGGTGAGACCCACGCATGGGTAGAGTATTTCGAGGACGGCTGCTGGAAAGGCTTTGACCCGGCGAACAACTGTCCGGTGAACGAGGACTATCTTGTGCTGTCGCAGGGGCGGGATTTCGGCGACTGCGCCATAGACCGGGGCGTTATGTTCGGGAGCTACACCAGACAGCTCCAGCTCGTGCGCTCGGTGATGAAAGCAAGTTGAATGAGGTGAATGAAATGGTCAGCACAGTCGCAAAGGCGGCACTCGGAGTAAACGAAAACCTGATAATACAGAAAAGGCGGCTGAGAAACGGCGTAACGCCGAAGCGCATCAGCATAGTAACCGGCACTCACGGCGATGAGCTTGAAGGACAATATCTCGCCTACCTTATCGGCAGCTTTCTTGATAAAAATCTCGATAAACTGAACGGTGTAATTGACATCTACCCGGCACTCAATCCGCTGGGGATAGACTCGATAAGCCGAGGGATACCGATGTTCGACCTCGATATGAACCGTGTCTTTCCGGGCTCGAAGGACGGCACAATGGCAGAGGTTATTTGCGCATCGATAGTTGAAGACCTTCTTGGCTCCGATGTCTGCATAGACGTACATTCCAGCAACATCTTCCTGCGCGAGATACCGCAGATAAGAATAAGCGTGCCGACTGCCGACACGCTTGTTCCCTATGCGAAAATGATGAACGTGGACTTTATATGGGTGCATGAATCGGCGACGGTGCTCGAATCCACCCTTGCGCATACTCTCAACACCCGCGGCGTGAAAACGCTTGTTGTGGAAATGGGCGTTGGTATGCGGATAACAAAGGAGTACGGTGAGCAGTTGCTTGACGGTGTGCTGGGTCTTATGAAGCAGCTCGGAATGTGGCTGGGCGACGCACCGGAGGTGCGGGAACCGATACTTTCTGTTGGCAGAGATGTGGGATTTGTAAATTCCGACGCTGCGGGAGTTTTCGTGCCCTGTGCGCAGTTCGGAGATACCGTCCGCAAGGGAGACCATATCGGAGATGTGCTTGACCCGCTGACCGGGACAGTCACCGAAAAGGTGGTCGCGATATGTGACGGGCTTATTTTCACGCTGCGGGAATATCCGATAGTTTACGGCGGTTCGCTGCTTGCGAGAATACTTATGCCGGAGAAGGGGGAGAATGCGGAATGAGAAAAGAAATATTGTACTCGCTCCGTTCGCCCTACCGTGAGCAGCTTGATATTGTGGGCTACAAATTCGGCAGCGGACGGAAATGCGCCGCAATAGTCGGTGCCTTGCGTGGCAACGAGATACAGCAGATGTATGTGTGCAGCCGAATGATAGCGGAGCTGAAAACGCTCGAAGAAAAGGGCTGCATCACCGACGGGCTTGAAATAATGGTCGTGCCGTGCGTGAACTTCTACTCAATGAACATCGGTAAGCGCTTCTGGGCAATGGACAATACCGACATAAACAGAATGTTCCCCGGCTATGAGCTGGGCGAGACCACACAGCGCATTGCGGACGGGCTTTTTAAGAACTTGCAGGGCTATGAGTACGGTATGCAGCTCGCAAGCTTCTATCAGCAGGGCAACTTTCTGCCTCACGTCAAGATGATGAACACGGGCTTTACCGACCCCGAAATAATGAGGAATTTCGGCTTGCAGTTCGGCATTATCCGCAAGCCGCGCCCCTACGATACAACCACCCTTAACTACAACTGGCAGGTTTGGGAGACAAAGGCGTTCTCGGTCTATACCAACGCTACCGATACCATAGACGAGACCTCGGCGGATGAGGCAGTCTGCGCGATACTGCGCTTTCTCGGCAGCATAGGGGCGGTGATCGTAAATGTGCGTCCCGGCTACAATACCGCTATCGTGAACGAAACGAACACCTGCAACGTGCAGTCGAAAGCGGCGGGCATCTACATCGGGCTTGCAAAGGTCGGAAAGACGGTCGCGGCGGGAGATGTTCTCGGCAGGGTCACAGACCCGTTCGAGGGGACAGTCAAAGCTGAGGTGACTTCGCCTGTTCCCGGCATAGTTTATTTCGAGTACAAAAGCCCGCTGATAAACGAAAATACAGTGTGCTGCAAGATAATACAGTAAACGTGAAAATATACTTAAGATCACTGCCCCCTGTCGGGGCGAGAATAATAAAATCAGCTGCTGCTGTCGCGCTTTGTATGGCTGTGTATTTTGTCCGCACTCTGCTGCCCATAGGTAACGGCATACCGTTTTACAGCGCGCTTGCCGCGTTATGGTGTATGCAGCCATACGCGGATACAACAAAGAACAATGCCTATCAGCGCACCGCCGGAACACTCATAGGCGCAGCTTACGGGCTCGTATTTCTGCTTGCGATGCGCTCGGCAAGCGTCACAGAGCCGATATGGGTATTTTTATCCACAAGCGTAATGATAATCCCCGTCATATACACTACCGTTGTGGCAGACAAACGGAATGCGTCCTTTTTCTCATGTGTAGTGTTTCTGAGCATTGCTTTGACCCATTCGTTTGACGACGACCCGTATATGTTTGCGCTGAACAGGGTAATAGACACACTTATAGGCATTATAGTCGGCGTAGGTATAAACGACTTTCATCTTCCCGTGAAGCACGATAACGAGACCCTGTATATAAGCGGGATAGATGATGTTCTTATATCCTCCGACAAGCATAACATCGGGTACAGCAAGGTCGAGCTCAACAGGCTGATAAAAAGCGGTGTGAGGTTTACCGTTTCCACCGTCAGAACGCCTGCGGAGCTTATGCCTTTAATGGACGGCGTAGAGCTTGAACTTCCCGTGATAGTAATGGACGGAGCCGCGATCTATGATATAAAGGAAAAGCGTTATATAGAAACGGTGTTTATGCCTCCCGAAATCTGCACGAAGGCGGAAAATATAATATCGGAAAGCGGTCTGCATTGCTTTGTGAACTCAATGCTTGACACGACTTTGCTGATATATTATGGGGAACTTACGAACAGCGCCGAGATCGACCTGTATGAGACTCACAGGCACTCGCCTTTCAGAAATTACGTTCGCTCCGATCTCAGGCGATATGACGAAAAGGTGCTGTATCTTACCGTGCTTGCGGAGAATGACGATATTCTGAGCCTTGAAAATAAACTGCGGGCTGAACTCGGAGACAGAGCAAAAATAACCGTGTCCGGCTCGGAATACGACGGCTTTCTTTATCTCAAGGTGTTCTCTGTGAATGCTGCAAAAAAAGAAATGATAAAGAAGCTGAAAGAGTACACCGGAGCTGACAGGACAGTTACATTCGGCAGCATCAAGGGCGAATATGATGTATATATCGGTGACGGCGGTGGAAACGCAACTGTAAAGAAGCTGAAAAAGCTGTGGCGAAGCAGTTCGCCGCACTGATAAGCAAGGAGATAGTTAAATGAATGCAGTAAAAGATATAATGTATTCGGCATTTGCCGAGAACAGCAATATACCCTCTGAATACTTCAATAAATACGGCGTAAAAAGAGGTCTGAGAAATTCGGACGGAACCGGCGTTATGGCGGGCGTCACAAATATATGCAATGTTCACGGCTATGTCGTTGACGACGGCGAGAAGAAGCCCTCCAAAGGTCGCCTGATATTCAGAGGCTATGACCTCAGCGAAATGATCGATAAGGTCATCTCTGAGGACAGGTTCGGATTTGAAGAGATAGTGTTTCTGCTGCTTACCGGAAAGCTGCCGGATAAGGACGAGCTTGATGAGTTCAATATGACCTTGTCGGACAGCCGGGAGCTGCCGGATAATTTTTTTGAGGATATGATACTTAAAGCGCCCTCGCCGGATATTATGAATAAAATGGCAAGGTCGATACTTGCGCTGTACTCATACGATCCGGAACCGGACGCTCCTACCCCGGAACACGAAGTCGATACCGCAGTATCTCTTATTGCAAAAATGCCGGTCATTATGGTATGCGCTTATGAGACCAAAAGGCGGTTTTATACCGGCGAGTCTATGATAATGCACCCGCTTATAAAGGGACAGTCAACCGCCGAAAATATCCTTTCGACAATAAGGATAGACCGGAATTTCACACACGGTGAAGCCAAGCTGCTTGACCTGATGCTGATGCTCCACGCAGAACACGGCGGCGGAAACAATTCTACATTTGCGTGCCGTGTACTTACTTCTTCGGGAACTGACCCGTATTCCGCCTATGCAGCGGCAGTCGGCTCACTGAAAGGTCCCCGTCACGGCGGAGCTAACCGCAAGGTAATCGAGATGCAGGAGCTTATAAAATCAAGCGTCAAGGATTGGGACAATGATGATGAGCTTGCGGACTTTCTGAAAAGAATAATGAAGAAGGAAGCCGGGGACGGCAGCGGGCTCATATACGGAATGGGACACGCTGTCTATACACTCTCTGACCCGCGAGCCGTTATTCTGAAAAAATACGCAGGGAAAATGGCTGAAGGTACAGAATTTGAAAAGGAATTTCATCTGCTGGAATCCATAGAACGCTTAACACCTGTTGTATTTGCCGAGGTGAAACATTCCGACAAGGTGATGTGCGCCAACATTGATATGTACAGCGGTTTTGTGTATAAAATGCTCGGGATCCCGCAGGATCTGTTTACTCCTCTGTTTGCGGTATCGAGAATGGCGGGCTGGTGCGCTCACCGTTTTGAGGAAATAAACAGCGGTAAGAGGATAATCCGTCCTGCATATAAATCCGTTTCCAAAGAAAAACAGTATATCGAATTGGAAAAGCGATAATACAATGAATATTATCTCACACAAAAAACGCACGACCGTGTATTCCGATCGTGCGCCTGCTTTATGTCCGACAGGCTCTGACGAACTCTGCGAATATCGCTTTGCTGTCCTCGTTTATCTTGTATGAAAATTCGGGGTGCCACTGCACCGCCCATAGAAAGGTCTGCCCCGGAGCCCATATCGCTTCGATCAGTCCGTCCGGCGACGATGCCATACATTTTAATCCCGGCGCAAGCTCACAGATGCCGGAATGACAGGTACAGCTCCGGCTTCTGTAAGAGCGTCCATATATCCGGGAAGCATCCATAAACTGCTTCGCTGAATGTCAACAAGAGGTGTTACGCCAATAATTGCTTTTTTCATAGTGATCTCCTTATCAAGTAAGGAAAGGCACGGCAGGTTATTTAGAAGGTTTCTTTTAGGCGCGCATCCGTGCGCGCTTTTGGAAACCTTCTTCACTGCGTCATGCAGTGCCTGCCGTGTCTTTCCAAAAACATATAAGAAAGGAAGCGTGGAACTTCGTCTTATGCATTATCCTGAAGCGCATCGTAACCGCTTTCGCCCGTGCGTATTTTCAGCACGTCCTCAACATCGTAAACGAAGATCTTACCATCGCCGACATTACCGGTGTAAAGTGCGTTCTTCGCTGCACTTACAACATCTTCGACCGGCACCTTGCAGACTACGACTTCGACCTTTACCTTCGGGAGAAGCTGCGGAGTTACCGGAACTCCACGGTAGAACTCAGTCTTGCCCTTCTGCATACCGCAGCCCATAGTGTTCGTCACGGTCATACCGGTGATGCCGATAGCGTAGAGCGCGGATTTGAGCTGGTCGAACTTCTCCATCGAGGTGATGATATCCACCTTTGTCATCTTCACGTCGGAAGCGGTATTTTCAGCCTTGCGATGAGTAACGGGAACAGCCTTTTCTTCGGAGACCACAGGGATAACATTTGCGACTTCCTTTTCCTTGTCGGAAGCAGTTGTCTCGATGTGCATTGTGGGGATAAAGTCCGCATAGGAGGACTGTAAACCGTGCTCGGTCACGTCAAGTCCCACGACTTCTTCGTGACGGTTGACACGCAGTCCGATAGTTTTCTTTATAATAAGGAATGTGATCGTAATGCAGACCGCTGTCCACGAAGCAACAGTCACAAATCCGAGAGCCTGTAAGCCGAACAGCTCAAAGCCGCCGCCGTAGAACAGACCCGCGAGTGTATCGCCGTTAACGTTTGCGAGAGCATAGCCGGGAACCTCCGGGTTTGCGAGAAGTCCTACCGCGAGAGTTCCCCAGATACCGTTGCAGAAATGGACTGCAACAGCGCCGACAGGATCGTCTATCTTTAGCACGTTATCGAGGAACCATACGCCGAATATGACGAGCAGTCCAGACACGATACCGATTATTGTTGCGCCGAGAGCGTCCACAACATCACAGCCTGCCGTTACGCCCACAAGTCCTGCAAGGGAAGCGTTCAGACACATCGACACATCAGGCTTGCCGTAGCGGAGCCAAGTGAAGATCATGCAGACGACAGTTGCAACTGCGGGAGCGATAGTTGTTGTCACGAATATCGAGCCGAGCTGACCGCCGCTTGTTGCAGCAGCGCCGTTGAAGCCGTACCAGCCGAACCACAGAATGAAGCATCCGAGTGCGCCGAGTGTGAGTGAGTGTCCGGGGATTGCCTTCGGCTTCTTGTCCTTGTCGAACTTGCCGATACGCGGTCCGACCATTGCCGCGCCGATTATCGCACAGACGCCGCCGACCATGTGGATTGCACAAGAACCTGCGAAGTCGTGGAATCCGAGCTGTACGAGCCAGCCGCCGCCCCATACCCAATGTGCTTCGATCGGGTAGATCACAAGGCTGATAACACCGGAGTAGATGCAATACGAGAGGAACTTCGTGCGCTCTGCCATTGCGCCGGAAACGATAGTCGCCGCGGTCGCACAGAACACAAGGTTGAACACAAACGGCGACCAGTCGAAATGACCGTAATCCGTGAAAACGCCGAGCGTCGGAGCTCCGCAGAAGCCGCCGAGAACGTCCTCGCCCATCATCAGACCGAAGCCGAGAAGCGCAAATACGACAGTTCCGATACAGAAATCCATGAGGTTTTTCATTATGATGTTGCCCGCGTTCTTGGCACGGGTGAAGCCTGTTTCGACCATTGCGAAGCCCGCCTGCATAAAGAACACGAGCGCGGCTCCGATGAGGTACCAGATGCCGAATATCTCGGTATCAACTGTTTGCAGAATTTCGTTCATTTCTGCCATAAAATCAAGTCCTTTCTTTAAAAGACAATGGGGCGCAGCAATTCCGCCGAGCCCCATTGCTCTTTTGTTCTACACATTTATTTCAGTTTGATTTGTGAATTTTTTCTTCAAATCTATTCTTTTCACCGCTGCCGCTTACATCTATCGGATAACTTCCGGTGAAGCAGCCGTCACAAACGCTGTACGCTGTCAGGCTGTGCGCGTCTTCTACGCTGAGATACGCGAGGCTGTCCGCGCCGATCTCTTTTGCGATCTCGGCAGTGTCCGAGAATTTGCAGGCTATCAGATTTTCCTGCGAATCTATGTCCGTTCCGAAGTGGCAAGGGAATCTGAATGGCGGTGAGGAAATGCGAACGTGTACCTCCTTTGCGCCCGCTGATTTGAGCAGTCCCACTATCCGCGCACTCGTCGTTCCGCGGACTATCGAATCGTCCACCATTATCACGCGCTTTCCTGCGACCACGCTTGCCACAGCGTTCAGCTTTATGCGAACAGCGTTGCGGCGTTCCGACTGCTTCGGCTGTATGAAGCTGCGCCCGATGTAACGATTTTTGACAAAGCCCGTCGCATACGGTATGCCGCTTTCCTCGGAGTAGCCGAGTGCCGCATCAATGCCCGAATCCGGAACTCCGATCACGATGTCCGCATCAGCCGGAGAACGTTTTGCAAGCATTCTTCCTGCATTCATTCTCCATTCGTGAACCGGTATTCCCTCGATAACCGAATCGGGTCTTGCAAAGTAGATATACTCGAAAACGCAGATACTATGCACCTTGTTACAATGCGTTTCTATCGTGTGCAGTCCGTCGCTTCCGATAACGACTATCTCTCCGGGCTTCACGTCTCGGAGCACCGTGCCGCCGACGCTTTCTATTGCACAGGATTCAGATGCCGCGATATATCCGCTGTCCGTTTTACCGAGAACGAGAGGTCTGAAGCCGTTCGGGTCGCGGAACGCTATCAGCTTCGTCGCTGTCATCAGCACGCAGGAGTACGCGCCCTTGATGTCGTTCATCGCAAGCTCCACAGCTTCTTCCGTCGAGCCGCATTTCAGCCTTGCCGCAACTATCGAATAGGCGATAGCTTCGGTATCGGAAGTCCCGTGAAATATCGCGCCGTTCAGCTCGAATCTTCGCCTAAGCTGCTCGGCATTGACGAGATTCCCGTTGTGCGCAAGAGACATATTTCCCTTGATGTGGCGGACGACAAGCGGCTGGAAATTCTCGGCGCTGCCGCCGCCAGTAGTCGAGTAGCGGACATGACCGATCGCGATATTGCCTGTGCCGAGTTCGGAAAGTTCCTGCTCACCGAAAACCTCATGTACCAGCCCCGCACCCTTGCGGTGCCGCATCACGCCGTCGTCGCAGACCGAGATGCCGCAGCTTTCCTGACCGCGGTGCTGCAATGCGTACAAGCCGAGATAGACCTCGTGCGCCGCGTCCGTCGGGGTTTCCGAGTAGATCCCGAATACCCCGCACTCCTCATGCAGACAGCCTATCATCTTACGTCAAACAGCAGTTCGCCGTAAGTGGGTATCGCCCAATATTCCGCAGCCGTCAGCGTTTCCGCCTTGTCTATGTACCTGCGGAGCTCCGTCATTGCCGGGATAACATCGTCCTTGCAGACAAACGCGCTCTTCACGACATCGTCCTCGGCAACTGCTTTTTCAAGCTTCTGCTCAAGCTCCTGCAGCGCCGAAAACGCCTTGTTCATCAGCTCTGTGAGCTGTGCTGAAATGTTCTTTTCGTAGTCCGAAATAAGATTTGCGTCAAGGTAGCGGACGTACTTGCTTATGCTTGGGAGCAGGTCGTGGTACGCCATATCAACCATTGTGCGGGCTTCTATCTTTATCAGCTTTTCGTAAGCCTCGAAAAGTATCTCATTGCGGGAGTGCATTTCCGCTTCGGAGAACACCTTGTGCGAGGTGAACAGCGTCACATTCTTCCCATCGAGCCAATGTGCCAGCGCGTCCGGAGTGGTCTTGAGATTCGACAGCCCGCGCTTCTCCGCTTCTGCTATCCAAGCATCATCGTAGCCGTTGCCGTTGAAGATTATGCGCTTGTGCTCCTTGATGACTTTCTGTATCAGATCATGCAGCGCGCTGTTGAGATCCGACTTGTTTTCGAGCTCATCCGCGAACTGCTTTAATTCCTCCGCAACCACCGTATTCAGCACCACATTGCTGCCCGAAACGGACGCTGACGAGCCGAGCATACGGAACTCGAACTTGTTGCCTGTGAAGGCGAACGGAGATGTTCTGTTTCTGTCCGTTGTGTCTTTCGGGAACTTCGGGAGAACGTGAACTCCGACCTTCATCAGCTCTTTCTCCTTGCCGCCGTAGGGTTCGTCCTTCTCGATAGCTTCGAGAATTTCGGTGAGCTCCTGACCGAGGAATACCGAGATGACAGCGGGAGGCGCTTCGTTCGCGCCGAGTCTGTGATCGTTACCTGCGCTCGCAACGGAGATACGGAGTAGATCCTGATACTCGTCCACAGCCTTGATGACTGCACAAAGGAAGAGTAAGAACTGTGCGTTCTCATACGGTGTATCGCCGGGTTCGAGCAGGTTCACGCCTGTGTTCGTGGATATTGACCAGTTGTTGTGCTTGCCGCTTCCGTTCACGCCGTCGAAGGGCTTTTCGTGCAGCAGACATACAAGTCCGTGCTTTTTCGCCACCTTCTGCATGATCTCCATTGTGAGCTGATTGTGGTCTGCGGCGATGTTGGTTGTTGCGAAGATCGGGGCTAACTCGTGCTGTGCCGGAGCCACCTCGTTGTGTTCCGTTTTCGCGAGTATGCCGAGCTTCCAGAGCTCTTCGTTGAGATCCTTCATGAACGCCTGCACGCGGGGCTTTATTACGCCGAAATAGTGATCTTCGAGCTCCTGTCCCTTCGGCGGCATCGCGCCGAACAATGTGCGTCCTGTATAAATAAGGTCTTTTCGTATGTCAAAATCTTCTTTATCTACAAGAAAATATTCCTGTTCGGGACCTACTGTTGTTTTTACGGAAGTTACGTTCTCGTTGCCGAACAGCTTCAGTATACGCATTGCCTGTCTGTTGACAGCCTCCATTGAACGCAGCAGCGGAGTTTTCTTATCAAGCGCTTCGCCGCCGTAGGAGCAGAACGCCGTCGGTATGCAGAGCACTCCGTCCTTGATGAACGCGTAGGAGGTCGGGTCCCAGGCTGTGTAGCCGCGAGCCTCGAATGTTGCACGCAAACCGCCCGATGGGAAGGATGACGCGTCGGGCTCGCCCTGTATCAGCTCCTTGCCGGAGAACTCCATTATCACGCTGCCGCCCGCTGACGGGGAGATGAAGCTGTCGTGCTTCTCGGCGGTGATGCCTGTCATAGGCTGGAACCAGTGTGTGTAATGAGTTGCGCCTTTTTCGATAGCCCATTCCTTCATGGCGTTTGCGACTACTGCCGCTGCGGAGGGGTCAAGGCGCTTTCCGTTGTCCATTGTGTTCTTGACTGCCTTGAAGGTCTCTTTCGGGAGTCTTGCTTTCATCACGTTTTCGTTGAACACGTTTTCTCCGAAGTATTCTGCGATCTGTTTCATAACTGCTGCTTCCTTTCTGCGGGCAAGCGCCCGCCGGCAATACCGTACGTTAATTATCAGATTTATACAGTTATCTGCCTCGCAGCCGTTAGTCGCTGCAAAACAGAAGGCGCTGACGAGATCATACTCACCAGCGCCTTTGCCGTTCCATGTTTCATATTATACTACGATATTCGGGATTTGTCAATAGATATTTGCAAGAAAACAAATTATATCCTGCAAAATAATTATTATATTTACGTCTGTATTTTTGTGTATATTTAACGAAAGTGCCGTCAAATAGCTTTCTCGTAACACAAGAGATACTGCCTTAAATGAATTTGCAGCTGCAATAAAATTCAAAAAAGCGTGACCTGCGATAACAGATCACGCTCCTTTAAAAGTATTCAATTTTTCGTCATAGACATTCAGCACATCGTTTATCAGAAACGCGATCAGAAGCCTGCTCTTGCAGATGTCGTCAAGCTCACTGCCAAGCAGTTCCTTCACTGCGCGGATTTTGCTGTTTATGGTGTTGCGGTGGACCTTCTCGATAGCCGCGACCTCATTAACACTGCTGTTGTTCTCTATGTAAACGCGGAGAATGCGTGCAAGGTCTGAATCGTGCTCGGAATCATAAGCCTTGATCTTTCCGAGATTTTCGCTGACATAAGAGCGGAGAATGCCCCTGTCCCGGACGCCGAGTATCAGCTTCATAATGCCGATATTTCTGTACAGCGAACAGCTTGTGTCGGACAACACGGACGAGATCATCGCTGCCTCAGCCTGCTCATAAGCGCGTGCGATACCCGAAAGCCCCTGCACACTTTCGGAAACTCCGATAAACGTTTTGTATCCGGTCAACGCTCCCTTTATACATTCGCAAAGGTTTTTAATATCATCAGCTGTGCAGTTCTGACAGACCGCGATAAGTATTCCTTTGTTTGTAAATACAGCCGACCGGGATCTCATATCTCTTATGGCAATTCTCACGCTTGCATTTTCAGCGGCAGACGTTGCATCAGCAGCTTCACTTGACCCGGAGATCAGACAGGCTGCAACTGCCGAATAACGGCTTTCGTCGGAAAAGCCCTCGCGTGCAAGAAACCGGGAATGCGAACGGAGCGACGAAGGCTCGGTGATTATTGAACGGAGCGCATCGTTCAAGGCACTGTCGTGCTTCTCCATACCGGTTATCCTTCGGCAAAGTTCGTAAGTCATGTCAAGTATCTTCGCTTCATCGGTCATTGTAAACAGCGGGAACGAATCACGTTCACAGTATGCTATTACGTTTTCCGGTATAGACGGGATATATGTGCCGATAAGGACAACAATGCCGACCGCGCCTTTGCTTTTCAGCATTGCGACAAAGTCCGGAAGCCACTTTGTGTCGGAGTGGCGGACTCCGGTGGTGACTATTAGTTCATTCCCATGAAGAAACGGCTGTGAACCGGTGTCTTCAAGACTATGTACCCAGCGGACGATATTGTCCATTCCCGCCTTTCCTGCAATAAGCTTCAGTGAATATTTCTGCTCGGTATCAGCACAAAGCATACTGAGAGTTACAGCCATTTCATCACCCCGTTTCAAAAGCAAAACGGACAGTGACATTCGGAATGCCGAACGCCATTGTCCGTTAATTTTACTTAAATTATAGCACCTGAAAAACATCATGTCAATAGTTTCGGATACAGCGCGGTAAACTTCAACGTTTTTTACAAAACTTGAAATGAAGCGATAAAACCGATTTGTAAAATATTTCTATCCAATGTGCAGCAGCACATTGCATCGGCAGCTTTCCTGTGCGAAGGCACATTTATTTGCGAGAAAAGGCACGGTACATTTCTGCACCGCGTCTTTCCCTTTCAGCCAACAATATATTGCACTTCTCTTGCGAAAAGTGCGGAGGGGTTGCAAATAAAAACAGCGCAGACAGGGAGACCCTATCAGCGCCATTGCCGATCATATATATTATATTACATTTTTTCACGTTTGTCAAGAATTTATGCAAGATAAATTTTTAAACTTGCATATTTTTAAAAAGAAATATTTGCTGCAAAATGTGCTCCGGCACATTTTATGTACCATTTTAAATATTATTATAAGGCGTTGTTCGATTTGTCACATACTGATTATTTTGCAAGTCTGTTTTACTGCAATTTCACTAATTCTGCAAGAAATAAAATTTAATCCTGCATTTTAATTGACTTTTTCATTGTCAAATGGTAAAATCAGCACATTGAGTGAATTTTACAAAACGCAATATTTCAGGAGGGAGAAAAATGAGTTTAAAAGAAGGAGATGTGCGGATCCCGGCGGGCTGTGCCATTACCGGTTTTATCAACCGTGACGGCAAGCGTGTCAGCGGCGAAAGCATCGTTAAATCTATTTCATATATGCACGACCGATCAAATGGTCTCGGCGGCGGTTTTGCAGGTTATGGAATCTACCCGGAATACAAGGATCATTACGCCTTTCACGTCTTTTATGATAATACGGAAGCGCGGGTAAAGACCGAGGATTTTCTTGACAGGCACTTCGACATCGTAAATCTGAGCCGTATTCCGATACAGCATATTCCCGAGATAAAGAACGAACCTCTGATATGGAGATATTTTGTTGATCCCCGCCCTACAAAACTTTCCGCTTCACAGCTTGATGAAAAGGAATATGTGGTGCAGTGCGTTATCCGCATAAACACCGAGTTTGACGGCGCGTATGTGTTTTCCTGCGGAAAGAACATGGGCGTGTTCAAGGCGGTGGGCTACCCGGAAGATGTGGGGCGCTTCTACCGTCTCGACGAGTACGAGGGCTACGCCTGGACAGCACACGGACGCTATCCCACAAACACACCAGGCTGGTGGGGCGGCGCACACCCGTTCGCACTGCTGGACTATTCGATCGTGCACAACGGCGAGATCAGCTCATACGACGCGAACCGCCGGTTCATAGAGATGTTCGGGTACAAATGCACGCTCCTCACCGATACCGAGGTCATAACCTACATTTTCGACTGGCTCAACCGCAAGCAAAGCCTGTCACTTGAAGATGTGGCAAGCGTTATCGCAGCCCCGTTCTGGAGCAAGATAGACAGCATCGAAAAGACCGACCCGAAGCGCGCCGCAAAACTCCGCTATCTGAGACAGGCTATGTCGGGACTGCTGATAACCGGTCCATTCTCGATAATCCTCGGCTATACCGGAGGCTTAATGGCGCTCAACGACCGTCTGAAACTGCGGTCAATGGTTGTTGCCGAAAAAGGCGATACCACATACATAGCGAGCGAGGAATGCGCGATACGCGCTATATGCCCGGACTGCGAATACGTGTTGTCGCCGAAGGGCGGAGAGCCTTTTATCTTAACTCTCAACGAGGAGGGTAATAGAAGTTGCC
>JAGBLA010000191.1 GCA_017635675.1 Ruminiclostridium sp. | reverse complement strand
TGATGTAGGTCACGGTATTTTCCGTGATAATACCTCCGCCGGCACGGATATAGTCAGCGTACATCATATCGTCGATGTCGAAGGGACGGGTGATACTGCTCAGCCACAGGGCATATCCCGCGATGAACAGTGCTGTTATCACAAGCCCCTTGTGGGAGATGAATGTCCGGTAAAGCTCGTTCACCCATATTTTATCGCTTACACGGCGGTCTTTTGCTATCGCCTTTCTTTGCTCCGCCGGAGCCGAGCATTTCCGATAAAGTGATACAGTAACAGCTGTCAGCGTAATCAGCATCAACATACACGCAGACAGCGCAATAACCGCCGGATTTACCGGCTCGCCGAACACATTGACATTGATATAATTCCCGAATAGTTCGTCGGGGGCGGATAATGCGGCGGGGGAAGAGAATTTCAGAAATGCAAGTGCTGATACGCTCTCTATGCCGTAGTAAATTACCGTTGAGACAACTGCCGCCGAGTAGGTAAACAGCACCGCGGTCTGCTTTTGTGTCAAAAGTGACAGCATCGCAGCGAGTACGCCGAAAACCCAGACTGCCGCTGTTTTTACAAGCAGCGATAGCAAAATAAATCCGATGACCGGAATATTCAGTGTGGTGTTATAATATCCTGCAAGCGAACACAGCGGACGAAACAGGTCGCCGAGCCCGAAGCGAATCTCACCGGCAAGCCCTGCCGCAGTTGTTCCCGCAAAGAGGACAATAAACGCTGAAATAACAACAGTACCGGTCTTTGCAAGGACAAACCCCGCGTTTCCTTTTTTCAGCGATAGCGTCAATATCGTTCCACCGTTTCTCTCGCAGCCGAACAGCAGCAAAGCAGTCATGACTGCCGCTGTCAGCCCAGAAATATCCACTGCGTAATTGCGAAGGACGCGTTCACAGCCCTCGCTCGGATAATACTGAGGTGAGGCTGTTATCATAGGCGCGTAAGCAGCCTTTGTGAGAACCGAGTTTTTCCGCTCAAATTCGCCGCCGATAATGGACAGCAATACATCGTTGCCGTTTGTTATGCCGTCGATATGCGCATCGTAACTCTGCACACCGAGAAAGGCGGAATACTCCCGCTTGTACAGCTTCAGCAGGTCATTGACCTCCACCGAGCTTTTGGTATTGTTCTTATACTTCTCAATGTATTTCGCGGAGCGCTCGTCACTGAATGCAGGAATGTCAAGCTCTCCCCACAGCAGAGCGTCATATATTGTCAATTCAAGCACCCGTTCTTCAAGATGTACTCCGATCTCCTCGTCAGACAGTCCGGATATGTCCGTGCGGAATTCGTTATATGCCGTCTGTGAGCTGTCCTCTATCGGCAGGAGCGCAGTATATGCTACTATTCCCGCAAGCATTATAAAAAACGCAATGATATAGTTTCTGCGGGAAATGACCTTCAAAAGCTCGTTAAGTATCATCTTTCTCTCCAAACAATTTCATATACAGGCTTTCAAGCTCCGTGCAGCCGTATCGGTCAAGCAGCTCGCTGTTCGTGCCGCTTGCTGTTATTTCCCCGGCTTTCATTATTATGATCTCGTCAGCCTGCGCCTCGATATCCGAGACGATATGTGTGGAAACTACCACCGTTTTGCTCTCGGAGTATTCCCGCATCATATTCCGAAATATCACACGCTGGCGGGGATCAAGACCTGCAGTAGGCTCGTCAAGAATAAGAATATCCGGGCTGCCGAGCATAGCCTGTGCAAGCATAAGCCGCTGCTTCATTCCGCCGGAGAAGCCGCCGCATTTTTCTCCTCTGTTGTCATAGAGTTCAACTTTTTTAAGAAGAATCGATATTTCATCGTCTGTGTTTTTCAAGCCCTTCAAGCCAGAGATATACTTCATGAACCGAAGC
>JAGBLA010000018.1 GCA_017635675.1 Ruminiclostridium sp. | reverse complement strand
TACACAAAGGACGGAGCTGCGCTGACAGATATGGTACTCGGCGGTCTTGCGAACGAGACAAATCTGCTTGAAGCGCTTGAACACGCTTCTTTCGAGAAAGAAGATACCGTGGAAGAGGTGAAGGAGGACTTTGCGAACGGCACGGGAAATGTCGTTTCCTTTACATATAACGAAATAAAGGAGACGCTTTCGTATAAACCGATAGCAGGGACAGACTGGATGCTTACATATCTTATCCGCGAAAGTGTCATCAGCGACAAGATAAGCTCCGTTTCCGAGGGAATAATCCTGAGGAGCCTTGTGCAGACCGGTCTGACGGCTGCTGTTCTGCTCGTGATATTTATCGTCATATTCAGGCAGAATAAAGCAAATACAAAGCTCGCCCTTGAAAAGCAGACTTCGGAGACAGAAAACCGCATAAAGCAGCAAGAGCTTGAACAGCGTCTTGAGCTTCAGAAAAGGCTGCTCGAAGAAGAAAAGCAGCGCACCCGTCAGGATCATATGATAACCGCTCTTGCCTCGGATTACAGAAGCGTCTATTATGTCGATCTCGATACGGACGAGAGCGTCTGCTATCGTTCAAAGGTTACAAAAGAAGACGGACCTCAGATCGGCGATAAGTTCTCTTTCGCGGAAGGCTTCACCAGATATGCAAACGAACGTGTCGCCGAAAGCTACCGTGAGGGATTTCTTGATTTCATAAAACCCGAGAATATCAAAAAACGGCTTGAAAATGAGATTATTCTGTCTTACCGTTATCTTACAGTCCATAACGGTATAGAAAGCTATGAGATGCTTCGTATCGCGGGCGTGCGTCACAGCGAGGACAGAAACGACCATATCGTTCATGCTGTCGGAGCAGGCTTTACCGACATAGACAGTGAAATGAGAGAGTCCCTTGAAAAGAATCAGGCGCTGAGTGACGCGCTCGCGGCAGCCGAAAACGCGAGCAAAGCCAAGACAGCTTTCCTGTCAAGTATGAGCCATGAGATAAGAACTCCTATGAACGCTATCATCGGACTTGACAATATCGCACTCAGCGATCCGGATATATCGGAACAGACCCGTGACTATCTTGAAAAGATAGGCGGGTCGGCAAATCACCTGCTCGGACTTATAAATGATATCCTTGATATGAGCCGTATAGAATCCGGAAGAATGGTGCTGAAAAACGAGGATTTTTCATTCTCCAAGCTTCTGGAGCAGATAAACACCATCTTCAGCGCTCAGTGCGCAGAAAACGATCAGACCTATAACTGCCATATACAGGGCGAGATCGACGATTACTACATCGGCGACAACATGAAGCTGCGGCAGGTGCTTATCAACATTCTCGGAAACGCTGTCAAGTTTACTCCCGAAGGAGGCAGTGTCGAGCTTTCCGTTGAACGCACTGCGAAATTCGGCGGCAAGTCCACGCTGCGCTTTAAGATCGCCGATACCGGTATAGGCATGAGCAAGGAGTATATCCCGCATATCTTTGATACATTCAGCCAGGAGGACAGCTCCGCCACCAACAAGTACGGAAGTTCGGGAATCGGTATGGCTATCACGAAGAATATCGTAGAGATGATGAACGGAAATATCGAGGTCGAGAGCGAAAAGGGCAAAGGCACAACATTTATTGTTACGATAACACTTATGGACTCTGCTCACAAGGATAACGAGACCGATGACACTGAAATACAGCCCTATGATATGAAGGTGCTTGTAGTCGATGATGACCCGATCGCCTGTGAACACGCAAAGCTTGTGCTCGAAAAGACAGGTATGTCATGCGATACCG
>JAGBLA010000190.1 GCA_017635675.1 Ruminiclostridium sp. | reverse complement strand
CGTCCTCGCCCTTGACATTCGACCTTTTGGTGATTTTAAGTTTGTTTGCCATAATATGACCTCCCCGTACACATCTTATATCTATTATAACTTGACATAGCACATAAATATATGTTATAATATATGTTGCTTTAGTGATACTATTATAATAGTACTATAGAAAATAAATACAGGGTGGAGCAATAATATGGGCGAGGGGTTCGGTTATGCCGTTGAACAGGCTGCATTTAAAAAAGGATATGAAGTCCATTCGTATAAGATTTTTTATATTTTCCTGTCGTAACAAGGCCGTCGATATTATCGGCGGCTTTTTCTTTTCCCTCTTTATTTAGCTGCCGATACCTGTCAATGACTTCTTGCTCTTCGGGAGAAATAGGCGGCGTGGCTCCCTCGGCTTCCAGTACAGCCCTATGCAGAAATGTCACCATATCCCCACGAACGTCCCGCGGGAGCTTCAGGTATTCATCTATTATCTTTCTTTCGAGCAAGGTCATATCGAACTGCCCGACAAGACTGTCAAGCGCTGTCTGTTCTTTGCTTTCCCGTCCGAGAAGGTAATCTATTGATACCGATAAGGCTGATTCTACAGTCGGACCCGAAGAAATAAGAGCTTTGCAGGAATCTTGGCGCGATCTTTACGGCAACGAGTATTCTGATAGCGTTGTTGTTATGAACAGCGGCATTTCATTCCAAGAGGCAAGCTCCACAAGTGTCGAACTTCAGCTTAACGAGAATAAGAAGACAAACGCCGCTGAGCTCTGCAAGCTGTTCTGTATGCCGCTTGATATTCTGAATGGTAAGGCTTCCGAGACTACCATATCACAGTTCGTCCAGAACTGCCTTATGCCGCTTATCAATACGATAGAGTCCGCGCTTGACACCGACCTGCTCACGGAAGCAGAGAAAGCCGGACATTATTACTTTGTATTCGATACCTCGGAGCTGACACGCGGGGACTTCGCAAGCCGTATGAACGCTTACGCTGTGGCGTTACAGAATAATATCTACCAGCTCGACGAGATTAGAGAAATGGAAGACAAGCCGCCTCTCGGCTTCAACTTCATAAAGCTCGGACTGGACGCTGTACTTGTGGATCCGAAGACAAGGGAGATCTATACCCCGAATACCGGTAAGCTCGAAAAGATGAACGCGGAGCACTTGACAGATGAGCAGATTCGTGCTATACTTGAAACAAGAGGAAGGCATTGGATAAAAGGAGAACACGGTTATTTTATGGGAAGTTATTCCGACGGTATGCCCGGCGGGGGCGCTGGTGGCGGGGTGCCCGGCGGTATTGACGACGAAAACGAAAAAGGTGCAATACTGAAAGGCACGTATAATCCAGCCGATATAAGCAAAGCTATATCACAGGAAGGTACAAATTTTGTAACGAAAGACCTTAATAACCCTGAAAGCTTATACGGTGAAATGATTGAAAAGGTACCGCCTGAAAAGGATTGGTACGATATAAAAGCACATGGCTCATCAGATAGTGTTAAAATTTTTGATAGCGTGGTCGATTCGGCGGAATTAGCAAGAATAATAACATTAAGAAGCGATTATCATGGGCAAAAGATAAGGTTGCTTTGTTGCGACACGGGCAAAGAGGTAAATGGCACTTGTGTTGCCAAAGAGCTTTCACGACTTCTTGGCGTAAAAGTTAAAGCACCTACAGAAATGATATTTGCATCTAATGATGGTAGCTTTAAAATAATGTCAGAGGATTACTCAAGGATAGGAAAGATGGAGGTGTTCGGTAATGACTGATAACCATATCGCTTATTGTTATAGCACAGAAGGCACTTTTAATATGTCAGCGTTTAAAAAGAAAATAATTTCCAATGACGAAAAAAGCAAGCTGTTAGGCTATTTAAGGAATAGGACATATGTTATATCCGCTTCATCCGGAAGAATAACCGATGCTTTTACACGTAAGACTGTCGATGAATATTGTGCAGTTTTATACTCCGACGGAATATTTAGTTGGGATTCCCATGACATTTATTATTTTGAGAAATATGATATGATGTTAAGGGAAGATTTTATTCAGCACGCTCTTGATCGGATCAAAGCAGCTTAATAGTAAACAGAATACCACAAATACCGTTTTGCATGCGAATGCAGATCGGTATTTTTTATGCCTTGAGGTGATGATATGGCAGATTTCATAGAAATGGATCACGCCGCTATGCTCCGACAGATAGCAGAGCTTGACAAAACACTTGCGGGGCTTGAAAAGAGCGTCAGCGGTGAGATTATGGATACCGTCCTGCACGAAGCCGCCGAACAGCTCAAAGATGAACAGGCTCGCATACTCTCCGGCGCTCCTTCGGACGGGATCCGTTCCCTTGCGAAAGACCTTTCTGTGTGGAAGGACAACAGAAAGCCTGCACCGCGTAACATACATTGAAAACGACAGATAAAAAGAAACTCCTATGGAAGAACCATAGGAGTTTTTGTTTTACACCGACTTCAACGAATTTAAGTCTTTCAAACAATTCATTTGTCCTTTGAGGGCTCGACGGCTTCGTAACGAATACGTATCGTTGGGAGCTTTGTTATGGCGGTGTAGCTGTTGGTCTGCCAGTCAGAACCGTCAGCGGGATCGTTCTCACCCGATGCGGGCGGCGCAAATATTTTCAGCGTGAGCCCCTTGGCTTCGGTGAGCCGTGAATCATAGAACGCGCTCATAAGGTCGATAGTTTTTACCTTCGGGGATTTGTAGAACCAGCGCCCGTTCAGCTCCAGCATAAGATTGAGCTCTTCCTCGAACGTCACCTCGCAGAAAACGGGATCTTTCTCGAAGTTAAGCGGTATCGCTATGCCTTCCGCGTCCTCTGCGCCGCCCCAGCGCAGCTTTATCGGCAGCTCGGTATTACCGCTTACCGTTATTTTCGGCATGAAGAAACTGTCATGGATAATGTCGCGGTAGGTGCGCATAAGCGGCTGCTCAATACCCACATTCGGGTCGTTGGGGTCTTCGATTTCAAGTCCGAGACGTCCGCGGTCACGGAACTGATACATGGTAAATCCGCTGAGCCAGCGGTCGGGGTCGTTTTTCAGCATATCACAGAACAGCTTCATCATATCCGCCTGTTCATAAGCTCCCGTGACATCGCCGTCAGCGTTGAGCTCGCTCAGCACCATGGGCTTGTCTGTGCCGCCGCAAAGCTCCTTGAAACGCGCGCGGCTGCGCTTTGCCATATCATATACGTCCTTTACCGCCGAGCGCCCGTGAGAATTGCCGCCGTGTTCCGCCACATCGTAAGGCCAGCCCCAGTGCAGCGCCATATACTTGTCGATAGACCATACATCGGTTGCACGCACTGCGTCAGCAAATTCCGCTTCCTTTTCTATCTGTGTGTCCTCGGGCTTTTCAACTCCGCCCGCGCAGAGAATGGTCTTGACGTTGGGCGCGTGTTCTTTCAGAATATTGTTGAATTTCACGTAGAAATCCGCTATCTGCTGATATGAGGCGCGTTTGGTGAACGAGAACCAGTCGCCTGTACATTCATGGTTTATGCGGAGCATCATGCGTCCGAAGGTGGAGAGATCCTTCGCGACAGCAACAAGGTGCTCGTCGGGTACGTTCGGGTCAATGGTAAGGGTGAGGATAACGTCCTGTCCGTGGGCGCGGATCTCGCGCATATATCTGAATGGCTCATCGTTGAGATCACCGTTGATGCCGCCCTTGTAAGTGAAGTAGTCATCATAAGGGTAGTCCCACGCGAATGAAACTTCCTTGTCCTTGCAGGCTTCGCTTATGCGCTGCGGCCATTCCTTATCGAGCGGGTAGTAGCAGTACATAAGGCTGATGGCTCTGTGCGGACGTCCGAGGCGGTTAAGTATGTAATCCTGGCTCACATATTCTCCGCGCTCGCTTCCGTCGCCGAGATCCACGGCACATTCCGCCGCTCCGAGATGTATTTTGTAGATGCTGTTGTCCATGACGGGTATCCTCCTGCTATGAAAACGTTTACTGAATAATTATAGCACATTTTAAGCGTATTTGCAATAGCTTTGAGGAAAATTTTTGTTTGAACAGGCTAAATTATCCAATAGATGATACTGCCGTATAATTCGGAAAAAACTGCGGAAAAATATTTTTGCGAAAGCAAGAGATACTGTAAATGAAAGGTGAACAGATATGAACAGTTTTTTCAGAATGCTGCTTGTGCTTACGGTGATAGTGCTGTGCGCGGCAGTAGCGCAGACATCGCTCCCGGAGGAGGCACTGCCTGCGTATTCCCGCACAGGCTCCTCGGGGACAGAGGTGGAAGAGATACAGCGCGTACTTAAGGAGCGCGGGCTGTTTAACGGTGAGATAACAGGCTATTACGGAGAACAGACCCGTCAGGCGGTAACGAAGTTCCAGCGTCAGCAGGGACTCAAGCAAAGCGGTATCGCCGACGAAGCGACGCTTAAAAGGCTCGGTATCACTATCGGAGTAGTACCCGAAGCGACGGACGCGAACATCAATCTCCTTGCGCGTATCATCTCAGCCGAGGGCAGGGGAGAGTCCTACGTAGGACAGGTCGCTATCGGTGCCGTTATCTGCAACCGTATCGAGCACCCGTCCTTCCCGGACACTCTTGCGGGAGTTATCTACCAGAACGGTGCGTTCACTGCTCTGAGCGACGGGCAGTTCAACCAGCCTGTCACCGAGAGCGCCTATTCGGCCGCGCGTGACGCACTTGCGGGGTGGGATCCCACAGGCGGAGCGATATACTACTACAATCCTGCAAAGACCAGCAACAGATTTATCTATTCCCGTCCAGTGATAGCTGTCATAGGCGACCACCGCTTCTGTTCATAAGTGTGACAGAGCGAAGAAAACAGCAGACTCGTTATTTGCGGGTCTGCTGTTCTTGTTATTTAAGGTATTTTGTTTCAAATTCGTCGGTGGGGATAGGCTTGTCGTAAAGATAACCCTGTATCTCACGGCAGCCGAAGCTTGAAACGATGTTCTCCTCTTCCTGGGTCTCAACGCCCTCGCACACTATTTCGAGGTCTATCTCGTTGAGTATGCGAATAAGCCCTTTCATAAGCTCGTTGCCGCGCTCGGATTTCAGGCTTTCCTTTACGAAACTCTTGTCGAGCTTCACCACATCTACCGGCAGCATACCGATAAGGCTCAGTGAAGAATACCCGGTGCCGAAGTCGTCCACGCTCACCTTGAAACCATAGTCACGGAGCAGGTTGACCTTTTTCACGATCATCTCCGAAGACTCAAAGAATATGGATTCTGTGACTTCTATCTCAACATACTGAGGAGGGACATTGTACTCCTCGACAAGCCTTTTGAGGTCTTCCACAAGGGTGCTGCTGTAAAAATGCAGGCGGCTCAGATTGAAAGAGATAGTAATAGGTTCGATGCCGCTGTCAAGCCACTTGCGGATAAGCTTACAGACGAAGGTAAGAACATAGAAATCGAGATCGACTATCTTGCCTGTTTTTTCGAGAGCAGCTATGAACTGTGACGGGGGAATGACACGACCGTTTGAGTCCACGAGGCGGGAAAGTGCTTCCGCACCCATGACCTTCTTGGTATCGGAGAAGATCTTAGGCTGGAGATATACACGGATAGATTCCTTGCGGAACGAATCGTCAAAAATGGGGAGGATCTTAGCGCTGTTTTCTTTGATGTCCATAAGATGTTCCGAGTAAACGACACACGGCAGATTATAATTGCCTTTGCAGGTGCGGCGGGCGATATTTGCTTTATCGACCGCTGCCACGATATTTGTCTCGCCTTTTTTAATGTAATATATGCCGACGTTGATGTTAGGTGAGATACCTTTGGTATTCTTGGAGATAATGTCTTTTAAGATGACTGACTGACGTTTTACTTCCTGAATGACGCGTTCGCTGTCGATATTTTCAATGCTTATCAGAGCGATGAAGTGGTCGGAATGTGAGCGGCAGCCGACAACCATGTTCGGAAGCAGCATTTTCATAACATCGGCGAAGTCATGAAGAACGGCGTCACCGGTATCATAGCCGCACTCGGTGTTGATATAGTGGAAATCCGCAATATCCATAGCCGCGATAAGGTAATTCTTATCCTCGCAGCATATAACTGCGCCCGCCTGTGCCAGAAAGTCTTCAAAACCGGGCAGTCCGGTTATACTGTCGGTCATACAAGCACCTCCGTCCTGAAACGCTTAAAAAGTATATATTTCATGTCAGTCAGGGAAAAGGGAAGCTGTTCAATATACACAATTTAAATACCTAAACTGTAATTTTATTATAACAAAAATTCAAACATTTTTCAATAGTGTTTTGAAAAATTCGTCAATTTGACCAAACGGTTACAGTTCGGTTACAAAAGTGACTTTTTAAGGGCGGGGCATAAAAACAGCCCCCGCCGTGATGCGGGAGCCGTTGATTTTCGTTATTTCGACGAAACTTACTTCTTAACGTTGAAAGCGCCCATCTGCGGATAGCAAGCGCTGTCACCGAGCTGCTCCTCGATGCGGAGAAGCTGATTGTACTTAGCGACACGCTCGGATCTGCTCGGAGCACCGGTCTTGATCTGGCAGGTGTTGAGAGCAACTGCGAGGTCAGCGATAGTAGTATCCGCGGTCTCGCCGGAGCGGTGAGAAGAAATAGCGGTGTAGCCTGCCTTGTGAGCCATCTTGATAGCTTCGAGAGTCTCGGAAACGGAACCTATCTGGTTGAGCTTGATAAGGATAGAGTTAGCGGCGCCGAGCTTGATGCCCTTAGCAAGTCTCTCTGTATTTGTAACGAACAGGTCGTCGCCTACGAGCTGTACCTTGCCGCCGATCTTGGCTGTCATCTTTACCCAGCCGTCCCAGTCCTCCTCATCGAGACCGTCCTCGATAGAGATGATCGGGTACTTTTCAACAAGAGCTTCCCAGTGAGCGATAAGCTCGTCTGTTGTGAAGTCCTTGCCGCTCTTGGGCTGATGATAGAAACCCTTGCCCTTTTCGCTCTTCCACTCGGAAGCGGCAGCGTCCATAGCGATCATGAAGTCCTTGCCGGGCTCGAAACCTGCAGCCTTGATAGCTTCGAGGATCTTCTCGATAGCGTCTTCATCGCTCTTGAGCTGGTTAGGAGCGAAACCGCCCTCGTCGCCTACAGCGGTAACGTCGCCCATCTTCTTGATGAGAGCCTTGAGGTTGTGGAAAACTTCCGCACACCAGCGGAGACCTTCCTTGAAAGAAGGAGCGCCGACAGGCATGATCATGAATTCCTGAGTATCAACAGCGCTGTCTGCGTGAGCGCCGCCGTTGAGAATGTTCATCATAGGAACGGGGAGCTTGGTGCCCTGAACGCCGCCGAGGAATCTGTAAAGCGGGATATCGAGAGCGGTAGCCGCAGCTCTTGCACAAGCGATAGAAACTGCGAGGATAGCGTTTGCACCGAGCTTGGACTTGTCCTTTGTGCCGTCGAGCTCGATCATCTTCTTATCTACTGCGTATGTGTCGCCTGCGTCCATACCGATAAGAGCGTCTGCGATAACGTTATTGATGTTGTCAACTGCCTTCTGTACGCCCTTGCCGAGGTATCTGCCCTTATCGCCGTCACGCAGCTCAAGAGCCTCAAATTCACCGGTGGAAGCGCCGCTGGGAGCGGTTCCTCTTGCAACAGTACCGTCTGCAAGCTCTACCTCAGCTTCAACGGTAGGATTTCCTCTGGAGTCGAGTATTTCTCTTCCCTTTACGTCTACGATTTCCAAATAAACCATGATAAAAACTCCTTCTGCCTCGTCTGTATAAGAATACAGACGGTATTTTTGATCGGCACGGGAACGCCCCGTACTCACATGATAATTTTACCATATCGGTAAAAGTTTGTCAAGATGAAATTTGTGCATTATGCGTTAATTTTTTGTGAAATATGCTTATCCGTATAACGGATTTTTCTGCGGAATGATATTAATTGAAAAAAAGTTGTTGCAATAAATATAATAATATGCTATAATCAAATATATATGTGTTTTCGGAGGTAATAATAATGGATTGTGGATTTTGCCCGGCGGATATACTGCTGCCGGCTAAGGCGGATATGGAAAAGTGGGCGGTGGCAGCCTGCGACCAGTACACCGGAGAACCCGAATACTGGGCAAGAGTGGAGAAAAGGGTAGGTGAAAGCCCTTCAACTCTCGGGCTTATACTCCCTGAGGTGTATCTTGAAGAGAACGACGTTGAGGGGCGTATCACCCGCATACACGAGAATATGCGCAGTATGCTTGAAAGCGGAGTTTTCGCGTATTACAGTGATGCCATGATATATGTGGAACGTGTTCAGTCCGACGGAATGGTGCGCAAGGGACTTGTGGGCGCGCTCGACCTTGAAAAGTACGATTACCGTCTCGGGAGCGATTCGCTTGTGAGAGCTACCGAGGCAACCGTCCCCGAGCGCATACCGCCTCGACTTAAGGTGCGTCTCGGAGCGCAGATAGAGCTGCCGCACGTGCTGGTACTGATAGACGACGAGGAAAAGACCGTCGTTGAGCCATGCTCCGAGATACGTGAGCGCGCAAAGCCGCTGTATGACACTCCTCTTATGGAAGGTGCGGGAAGAATAAAGGGCTATCTGCTTGACGACAAGCTGAAAAAACAGGTGAACGAGGCTCTCTGCAAAATGGACGACAATGCGGTTTTCAACCGCAGATACGGGATCTCCGGCTATCCGACACTGCTGTACGCGGTAGGCGACGGCAACCATTCCCTTGCAACGGCGAAGGAGTACTATGAAAGGCTCAAAGCCTCCGAACCGGGCAGAGACTTCTCCTCTCACCCTGCAAGATACGCGCTCGTGGAGATAGTCAACCTCCACAGCCCCGCAATTCGTTTCGAGGCTATCCAGCGTATCGTAAAGGGCGTCGATACCGAGAAATTCATGAAAGCGGCGGAGGAGAAGCTCGGGCTGAGCGGAACTCCCACGAGCCAGCGCGTGATATCCGTCATCAACGGCACGGAGCGTCTCGGCTACATACACAACCGTACTTCCGAGCTTGCCGTCGGCAGCCTGCAGGATTTTATCGACGGGTATATCGCGGAAAACGGCGGCAAGGTCGATTACATTCACGGCGCGGATGTGGTAAAGCAGCTTTCACGCAAGGAGAACACAGTGGGCTTTATCCTGCCCGATATGCAGAAATCCGAGCTTTTCCGCACCGTAATCAAGGACGGAGCACTGCCGCGCAAAACATTCTCAATGGGTCACGCGGCGGATAAGAGATTTTATATGGAATGCCGCAGGATAGACCGCTGAACGTGAAGTATGTTATAAACAGTCAGGATATACGGTCATCACAGGAGGAAATGAAATGAACACAACAATGAAAAGATTAGTATCTGTCGTTTTAGCGCTTGTCATCATGCTTGCGGCAGTAACGGTGATAATGCCTGTCAAAGCTTCCGCCGCGTCATCGTCTCAGATAAAATATTCTGTAAAGTATGTCGGCGACAAGGTGCAGCTCACTCTTACGGCGAAGAACAGCACAAATACCATTTATTATACCGCTAACGGCAAAAAGCCGACAACAAGCTCCGCAAAGTACACGGGAGCCCTTCAGGCGAGCGGCAAGGCAACTATCCGAGCGATAGAAGTGACCAAAAAGGGAACGACCGCAGCTTCTATAAACATTACAGTACAGCCGCGGGTACAGGCTTTACAGGTAACGGTGAAAGAGTCCTCCTCCGGGCTCAAGCTGCTCAAAGTCACCACCGCGACTGCCGGCGCTTCGATCTACTATACCATTGACGGCACCGATCCCACAAAGAAGTCCTACGAGTACAAGACCGGAAGCGAGCCGATCTATACCGAAGGTACAGTGTTCAGATTCCGTGCATATAAGAACGGCATGAAATCAAGCAAGATAGTATCCTACGGTGAGCTTGCGTCCTTCAACGAAATATCCGCGGACAAGATAGACTCCGAACTTGCGGAGGTGGTAAGACTTGTGAACATCGAACGCACATCTCGCGGACTTGACGCGCTGAAGATAGACGCGGATATGATGAAAGCCGCCGACATACGCGCAAAGGAGCTTTATGTCAAGTATGACCATACCCGTCCTGACGGGTCGAGCTGTTTCACGGTATTCGACGAGGTCGGACTTTCACATCCTAAGCCGGGTGAGAACATCGGAATGACAAGCGAGGACACTCCGGCACATATCGTTGAGCTCTGGATGAACTCGCCGAAGCACAGGGAGAACATACTAAGCGTAAGCTTCACCCGTATAGGCGTAGGTCATTACGTGAAAGGCGGAATGGGACACTGGGTGCAGCTGTTCCTCAGATAACATAATATGAACGAAGAAGAAAAAATCCCCTCATGTGAGTTTCGTCATGTGCATGAGGATAAGGTACAGAAAATAAGCGCGGTAATGCCGGACGAGGATTCTCTGTTCGACCTTGCCGAGCTGTATAAGATATTCGGTGACAGCACCCGTATAAAGATACTGTACGCGCTGTTCGAGGCGGAACTTTGCGTATGTGACATAGCAACTCTTATCGGTATGAGTATGTCGGCTGTGTCGCACCAGCTCCGTATTTTAAAACAGGCGAGCCTGGTGAAGTTCCGCAGGGACGGCAAGACGGTCTTTTATTCGCTCGCTGACGATCATGTGCGCTCTATACTCGGACAGGGAATGGAGCACATCAGCGAATAACGTGAAAAACAATAAAAAGGGAGGCTCTGTGGTTTGGCGATACAGACCATTGAACAATTCATAGAGCGCAGCAAGCATAATTGCCGCGTAAGTGCAGAGATAGCTGTCAAGCGCAGATATATGGACAGCATTCAGGGTACAGAGCCCGACGAGAACGCTCGGAAAAGCGCAGCCGCGGAGCATATCAGGACTCCGGAGGGCATAAAGGCTGTGGAGGAGCAGCTTGGGAAGAGTAAGTTCTATAATCAGCTCTGCGCGGAAAACGCGGCGCAGCAGCCGCGTGTGGCAAGCGCTTACCGTAAGTACACCGAAAGCGGCACTTCGGGTGTGTCGGCGGCGGAAAAAGAAGAAAAGCGCAGAAATTCCAGAAAACGCAAAAAGGAAAACAACCGAAGAAACAAGCGCAACAAGCGGGAGGAATACTACGAACGTTTCACGGAATACGAATTCAGCGACGACGACAAGACGCTTGCGGCTAATCTGCTTGCGGAAATGATAGTCCGTCATTACTCAGACCTTCGCAGCGTTTTCCCCGCGAGATATATGCATGAGCTCACAGGAGAATTCGTCACAGCCAACGACCTTGAGCGTTTCAGGCGCCGCGTTTATGATGAATCGACGCTGAATATGAAACGTCTCAACAATGTGATATACAATTCCGAGTATCCATGCGGCAATATAGACGAGCTGTTCTTTTACATAGCCTCTGTGAGGGTTCTTGAGGGCTCGGAATACGGCGACACCGCCAAGCGCTCAATGATACGGGATTTCATCGGCAGGGAGAGGGCAAGGTGCAAATTTTCCCAGCTCACCGCCACGGCTATAATAAAGCGTTTCGACCGTGATACGCTTTACCCTGTGATTACCGGCAGCGACAGCTATCGCAGGACCCTCTCAAACATTCAGGCGCAGATATCCGCGTCGGAATCGGCGCATAAGCTTATAATGAAAGAGATACCCGAGGACGTTACGCTGCTTTATCCCGGAGCCCGCAAGATGCGCCGCCACTTCATACTTCACTTGGGACCCACGAATTCGGGAAAAACGTATCAGTCGCTCGAAGCGTGCAGAAAGGCGGAAACAGGCGTTTACCTTGCGCCGCTGAGACTTCTTGCCTATGAGATATGCGAGAAGTTCAATCTTGAAGGCGTGCCGTGCCGCATGATAACAGGCGAGGAAGAGATAGACATTCCCTTCGCTAAGCATACATCATCGACCGTTGAGATGTTAAATCCCAACGAGCACTATGATGTTGCGGTGGTGGACGAGTGTCAGCTCATTGAGGACGAGGAGCGCGGCGGAGCCTGGACAGCTGCGATACTGGGTCTTATGGCGGAGGAGATACACCTGTGTGCCGCCGAGAACGCGAAAAACATACTTATTTCGCTGATAAAGCTGTGCGGAGACGATTGGCAGATAGTCGAGCATCAGCGTACCGTGCCGCTTAAATGCGACCCGAGACCATTCGTGTTCCCGCGTGACGTTGAGCGTGAGGACGCTCTTATAGCTTTCACGAAAAAGGGCGTGCTGCATTATGCCGAGCAGTTAAAGCGCATAGGGGTCAAAGCGAGCGTAATATACGGCGACCTGCCCTATGATGTGCGCAGAAGCGAGGTCGCGAGATTTGTTCACGGCGAGACCGATGTGGTGGTAGCCACAGACGCGGTTGGCATGGGACTGAACCTGCCTATAAAACGCGTGGTATTCCTTGAAGCGTACAAGTACGACGGACATCGAAGACGATTCCTGCACGGCACGGAGATAAAGCAGATAGCGGGACGCGCGGGAAGAATGGGAATGTACGATGTGGGCTATTACAATGCCGCCGAATTCAAGGGGGACATAATCCGCAAGCTCGGCAGCAAGAGCCACGATGTCACAAGAGCGCGGCTTCGCATACCCGAATCAATACTTGTGGTGGATATGCCGCTGTCCGAGATACTCCTGCGGTGGGGTACCATACCGGACGACGGACTGTTCACAAAGAATTCCGTTGAGCGTGAGGTGAACCTTGCGCGCGACCTGGAGCGTTATTCACAGGACAAGCTCCTCAACTACAGATTTGTAACAATACCATTCGCGGAGACACGAAAGGAGCTTTACGACTTCTGGTTTGAGCTCTTTGAGTGTGAGGTGAACAATGACCGCAGGTCGGTCCATACCTACATAAACCGCATAGAACAGCGCGGCAGCGGGCTTGAAGACCATGAGCTCGCATACCGCAAGTGCGATATACTTTATTTCTACTATGACCGTTTCGGCGTGAAGGAGGATCTTGAAGCTATCATGGAGCTCAAACACGCTATATCGGCGGACATTATGGCGATACTCTCCGATACCGGCACATCGGAGCCCGGTGAAGACGAGGACGGCGAATAGCTCTTCGCCTGTCAGACATACAAGAGGTGCGGCAAATGCGTAATCTCAGCATGAAACAGATAAGTCTCATAGTGAGCGTGATAGTGTTTTCGATACTGCTGCTCACTGTGATAATCATACTGAACTTCACCAAGGGCGACGTGCGCGTTGACGTTCTGAAGGACAGCACCAAGGTGGGTCTTATCCTCGGCGGACCGAAAGATGACAGAAGCTGGGGACAGTCTCACTATGAAGCGCTCATAAGCGTTGCGGACGACCTCAATCTCGAAATAATATGCAGGGATAATGTCCCCGGGGACGAGAAATGTTCAGATGTCATACGTGAGCTTGCCGGGAGCGGCTGCCGCATAATAATAGCGAATTCTCTCGGCTACGGGAAGTATATAAACGCTGCCGCCGCAGAGTTCCCCGATATATGGTTCCTTCATGCAACGGGGCTTGAGGAAGCTCCGAATATATGCACATTTTTCGGCAGAATGTATCAGATACGCTATTTAAGCGGCATTGTCGCGGGACTTCAGACCGAGACGGGAAGCATAGGCTATGTCGCGTCGTTCCCCATATCCGAGGTGAACCGCGGTATAAACGCATTCACATTAGGGGTGCGCAGTGTCAATCCCGACGCGGTGGTGCACGTGGCTTTCTGTGAATCATGGGACGACGGCGCGGCTGCGAAAAGCTGCGCGGAGAAGCTTATGGACAGCTATGACACAGATATAATGACTATGCACACCAACTCTGCGGCTCCTCTTGAAGCGGCGAATGAGCGCGGAATATGGACGATAGGATATAATTACGATAACTCCGATGTTTTTCCTTACACATATCTCACAGGCTGTGTGTGGAACTGGGAGCCCTACTACCGTGAGCAGATACTCGCGTGCCTGCAGGGCAAATTCAGCAGCGGGTATAAATGGCTCGGCATAGAGAGCGGGATAGTGAAGCTTGTTGACCCGGCTGAGACCGGCAATGCGGTACCGGCGTGCAGAGAGGCGCTCGAAAAGGCGAGGGCAAGGTTCGATACTTTCTCGTTCGACGTATTCTACGGACCGATAAGGGACAATACCGGAGAAATACGGATACCGGAAGGCGAATCCATGTCCGACGTTAATATGCTGAACAGATTTGACTGGTATGTGGAGGGCGTTGAGATTGACTAATGATAATGGAGATGCCCGCCTGATCTTAAGGGGACTGTATATATCTATCGTGCTTCTGATAATCGGCGCGGCTCTTGTACTGATAATCAATTCCACGCTTGACGCGCCGTCGCGGACACGCGTGGGGGCGGTGTTCAGCGGAAAAGTCACCGAATCCGGCTGGAACGGAGCGAATTACGGAGGACTTGATTCCGCCTGCAGGGCGCAGGACACTGAGCTTATTATCTGCGAGAACGTGCCGGAGGACCGCACCGCGTGTTTCAACGCCATGGCGAAACTCGTTGAGCAGAACTGTGAGGCGGTGTTCCTGACAAGCTACGGCTACGCGAATTACGCTGACGAAATGGCAGCGAAGTATCCGAACGTGAAACTTTACGTGAGCGGGTCGGACAGCGAGCAAAAGGAAGCGGTCTATTATTTCGGAAGAATGTATCAGATGCGGTATCTCGCGGGGATAATAGCGGGGCTTACCTCAAGGACGGGTACGATAGGCTATGTGGCGGCTATGCCGAATAACGAGGTGAACCGCGGGATAAACGCGTTCACGCTCGGAGTCCGCCGTATTGCGCCCGAAGCGCAGGTACGGGTGATATTTACGGGCTCGTGGGACAATGCAAAAAAAGAGAAGGATGCCGTAAAGCGCCTTGCGGAGCAGTCAGCCGATGTAATAATGTATCATCAGAACCGCGAGAGCGTTCCCGAAGCCTGTGAAGCGGCAAAAATAGATTTCATCGGAATGTATGAGCTGAACGGCGAATATACGGCGCATCACCTTACGAGCATAATGTGCAGGTGGTCGAAGATCTATTCCTCACTGCTCAGGGATATGCGCATGAACAGCGATGACAAGGGGCGCGTATGCTGGCTCGGTATAGAAGATGATGCCGTGGAGCTTGACGGGTATTCCGGGAATGTATCGCTGCGGGCAAGAACAGAGGTCTCAATGGCGATAGACGAGCTTAAAGCCGGAAAGTTCATTTTCTCGGGGGAAATATACGATAACAGCGGCGTACTGCGGTGCGCCGACGACGAAGTGCTCTCCGACAGAGCTCTCTTGTACGGTATGGACTGGTTCGCGGAAGGAGTGGTCATAGATGAAGCTAAGTGACGTCAAAGCATCACTTTATAATCCGCGCACTGCTGTCAACATCTGCTTTATCATAGTGCTGCTGTTTGTGGGAATGCTGCTGAGCAGCCGCATACAAACTCTTCTTTACCGCTTTGTCGAGGGACAGGTGGCAAGGCAGGCTGCAACAGTTGCCGAAAAGGCTTCCGAAACGCTGAACACCGAGATACTCAGCCTTTCTTACAGGGCGGCGATAGTAGAGCAGAACCCCGACCGTATAGACCATGTTTTTGACGCCATGGTGAAGGTCAACGAAAACATGAAGCTCGGTATCATAGCTACCGACGGTACGGTCATCTGCGGCGAGCCTGTCACTACACGTGAGTTTCCGGGCATACAGTCATCATTCCGCGGCAGCGGGCATATAAGCTACAATGACAAGCGCGGGCTCCTGTTCAGCTATCCCGTTTACCACGGCGAGAATATAAAGTATGTCATGTATGAGCTCTGCCCGAAGGGCAATATAAGCAGGCGTTTCGGCATATCCTGCTTTGAGGGCATGGGAAAGGCGCTCGTGCTTTCGGTGAATGACGAGCTTATAATACCGTTTGAACATTCCACTGTCGATGATATAGATTTCTTTTACGGGAGTGAGATATCGTCGGTATTCTCAACGCTTACGCAAGGGCTCGAAACAGATATTTCCGCCTCCAAGCGCGTGAGCACATCAAAAGGAGAATACTATGTATTCGCGTCCGAGATACCTCAGACGGATTTCTATTTAGCGGGATTTGTGGCTGCCGATGTTGCGGCGGAGGGCGCGTACAGCATAGGCAATCTTGTCGGGCGCGTGTTCCAGCTCATAACCGTGCTTTTCACCATAGGTTCGATATACCTTATAATCACTTCGGGAAAGATACACGAGAACGACGAGCTGATAAAAGCAAAGATAGTGGCGGAGGAAGCCTCAAAGGCAAAGAGCGACTTCCTTGCGAGTATGTCCCATGAGATAAGAACTCCGATAAACGCCATACTCGGTATGGATGAGCTTATACTCCGCGAGTTCAGCGATCCTGATCTCAAGCAGTACGCGCTTAATATACGCAACGCGGGAAATACGCTGCTCTCGATCATCAACGATATTCTTGATTTCTCGAAGATCGAATCAGGAAAAATGGAGCTTGTGCCTGTTGAGTACGACCTGTCGCTCATGGTATATGACCTTGCGTGCATGATGCGGCCGCGGGCGGAGAAAAAGGGACTGAGTTTCGTGGTGAATGCGAACAGCAATATACCCCGAGGGCTTTTCGGAGATAACATACGCCTCAAACAGTGCGTGCTGAACCTTCTTACCAACGCGGTAAAATATACCGAGAGCGGAAGCGTGATAGCCGTGTTCGATTTTGAGAACACGCTTGACGGGTACATTGACCTTAAAGTATCGGTGAAGGACACCGGAATCGGCATAAGGGAGGAGGACATGGAAAAGATGTTCTCGCCCTTTGAGCGCGTGGACATGGTAAGGAACCGCGCTATTGAAGGCACAGGACTTGGCATAAGCATCGTAAAGCAGCTTCTTGCAATGATGGATTCGCGGCTTGATGTAAAGAGCGAGTACGGAAAGGGCTCTGAGTTCTCGTTCACGGTCCGTCAGGAGGTACGTGACCCTGCTCCCATGGGTGACTATGAAAAGAGCTATATCCATACCATGGAGGCTGTGGAGGAGTATCACGAGCAGTTCACCGCACCTACGGCGCATATCCTTATCGTAGATGACATCGAGATGAATCTTACAGTGGCGTCGGGACTGCTGAAAAACACCGAGATAATGATAGACACGGCGATAAGCGCGAAGAACGCGCTTCTGCATACCGAGAAACGGGAATACGATGTTCTGTTCATAGATGACCGTATGCCGGGCATGGGCGGCGTTGAGATGCTCAAGGAGCTTCGCAGCCGTACTGACAACCCGAACTGCAAAAAGCCGTGCATCGTGCTTACAGCGAACGCGATAGCGGGCGCGCGGGAGCAGTACATGAAAGACGGCTTTGAGGACTACCTTTCAAAGCCTATCGATGCCGCGGAGCTTGAAAAGACGCTGCTGCGGTACCTGCCGAACGACAAGATAATACTCAATAAGAATAAGAAACGTGTCGCCGTCGGAGCTGCGCCGCAGCCTGCTGCCGCGGCTGTAAGCAGCGAACAGCGCATAGAGGAGCTCAAGAGCTACATCGGTGACGACAGCGTGCTTTACGATGCTGTGCAGAAGCTTATGAAACGTACCCGGAAATAGGGAAGGAGGTGACCGGACTTGAACTATAATGCGATTGCCGAGGTCGTTACGATACCGTTCGTGGTTACGATATATCTGTTCCTGCTCACAAGATACAAGAACAGGACGAACAAGGAAAGATCGTTCAGAAGAACGGTGCTTTTCGTTATGCTTTCAAATATACTTGATATTATCGTGGCGGTCGTTACCCCGGACAAGAGCGTATCAAACGGTCTGGTCATCGTTCTGAATACAATCGACCATATCTTCCTTACATGCTCGGCATTCTGTTTCATAATCTATATTTATGACTATGTTGAGGAAAGCATAAGCATAAAGGTGCGTCTGGCGTGTATGATAATCAATCAGGTAATTCTTGTGGGGACAATGGTGCTTTTTCTCCAGAATTTTCTTACAGGAAATGTTTTAGGTTTCGACGAGAACGGCGATTACTACGAAGGCCCGCTGTTCATGCTGGTAGCTTACGGCATACCGTCATATTTCAACATATACTCGCTGGTGGCTCTGATAGTTTACCGCCGCTATTTCAGGCGCACGCAGCTCATAGCTATCATGTGCTCGTTCATAGCTATGTGGATAACCGTGATACTCCAGATATTCATACTGCCGGGCTACCTGCTTGCAATGGTCGGAGTGGTATTCGGACTGTTCCTGGTATTCCTGTCACATGAAACGCCGGATTATTACAACTTCGAGGAGGCAATGGAAAAGCTCCGCCTGTCACGTGAGGAGGAGGAGCAGGCAAAGCTCAAGGCGATAGCTGCGGACGACGCAAAGACCCAGTTCCTGTCCCAGATGTCCCATGAGATAAGAACGCCGATAAACGCTATAATGGGCTATAATAACATAATCATGGAGGACACGGACGAAGATGCCACACGTGAGTATTCACGCAAGGCAAGGCTTGCCGCGCGCAGACTTCTTGATTTCTTCGAGAGCGTTTTCGAGTTCGTTGACATCGGCGGAGAGACTGTGCTCAAGGACATCGCGGCAGGTGATGATGATGAAGAGCATCCCGATGAATATGACATGGACGCGGAGGGGCTTTCCCCCTTCGACGGAGCACAGGAGCTTCGTATCCTTGTGGTAGATGATACCGAAATGAACGTTGACCTGCTCGTTCGAATACTGCGTTCAATGGGGTTCGAGACGGACAGCGCTTCCGACGGTGAGAAAGCGATAGACCGCATTCGTTCCGAGCATTACGACCTTATCTTCATGGATCACATGATGCCTGTAATGGACGGCATGGAGGCTATGCGTACCATAAAGGAGGAGCACCTGTGCGACGGGATACCGGTGATAATGCTCACCGCAAACACGATAAAGGGCGAGAAAGAGAAGTACCTTGACGCGGGGTTCACCGAGTACATAACCAAACCGTTCAGCGACAAGTCGATAAAAGATGTTATACTGCGGTATCTTCCTGTGGACGAGGAGCGTATCAACCAGTCAGCGTGGCCGCCGGAGTGGAGACTGCTGCAAAAGGAGCTGCCGTTCCTGCGGCTTGCGGCGGCGAAGGAATATTTCCGTTCGGACGCGGACTTCTACATTGCCGCGCTGTATGATTTTGCAATGACAGGTGTAGTCCAGAAGCTTGATGAATACATTGAGAACAGCGATTATTACAATTACCGCGCGATGCTGTGCTCGATAAAGGACGCGTCGCGGCTTATCGGCGCCGATGTGCTGTCCGACCGTGCAGCCGCTGTCGAGAAGCTCTACATCAAGGGCAACATCGAGGAGCTTAAAACAAAGCACGTAGCGTTCATCGAGAATGTGAAACGCCTGCTGAAACAGCTTTCCGCTGCGCTGTACCTGTCCGGTGACGAGACTGAAAACATAACAAGCTCTGTGCAGCCTGATGTAAGACCGCTTATTCTCGTGATAGACGATGAAAAGATTATCTGTACGATGATACAGAAGATACTTGCGAGCTATTATCGCGTAGTTTCCGTGGAGACAGGCGAACAGGGTATAATCCACGCTCAGGAGGACAATCCCGCGCTGATACTTCTTGATGTGAACCTTATGAGCATGAACGGATTTGACGTTATCCGTGCATTGCAGTCTATTGAGGAAACAGCCGATATCCCGGTGGTATTCATGACCGCCGACGACAGCGGAGAAGCCGAAGTGAGAGGGTTCCGCAGCGGCGCCGCGGATTTCGTGCGCAAGCCTTTCGTACCGGAAGTACTTGTCAGCCGCGTCCGCAGGATAGTTGAGCTTTCCGCCCTGCAAAGACATCTGCGGCGCGAGATAAACCGTCAGACCGAAAGAATAGGACATCTTTCACACGAGGTCATGATAGCACTGTCAAAGGCGGTGGACGCTAAGGACAAGTACACCAACGACCACTCTCAGCGCGTCGGACAGTACGCGGCATGGATAGGAAAGCAGCTCGGCAAGAGCAAGAAGGAGCAGGACGAGCTGTATATCATCGGTCTGCTGCATGATGTGGGAAAGATAGGCGTTCACGAGGAGATAATCAACAAGCCGGGACGGCTCACCGACGAGGAGTACGCAGAGATAAAGACGCATACCGTTGTGGGATACGAGATACTTAAGGTCATCACCGAGATGCCCGAGGCAGCAAAGTGCGCGCGGTGGCACCACGAGCGGTATGACGGACGCGGTTATCCCGATGGGCTCGCAGGCACCGATATACCCGAGCTTGCAAGGATAATATGCGTTGCCGATTCTTACGATGCGATGACCTCGCGCAGAGCGTACCACGAGCTGAGATCCCAGAAAGAGGTGCGCGAAGAGATAATTCGCTGCAAGGGTACACAGTTTGACCCGCTGATTGCCGATGCAATGGTGCGTATAATCGACAGTGATACCGAATATAAGCTGCACGGTTAAAAACAAGTATGAAAGGAGCGGATATGAGTGAGTGTTAAGGTGCTTGTCGTCGATGACAGCAAGGTAGAGCGGAAATATCTTACCGGGCTTCTCGGACGGCTCGGTACAGAGACAGCGGAAGCTTCCGACTGTGACGAGAGTGTCAAGCTTGCCTGCGAAGACGAGTATGATATCATGTTCATAGACTACTTCATGCCCGACGCGGACGGTGTCCATGCTCTGAAGGAGATACGCTCGGGCGACAGGAGCGTGAACCGCGAAACTCCTGCGATAGCACTCGGAACGGCAGATCAGGTGCTTGGGGACGACTTCTTCATGATGCAGGGATTTGCGAATTATCTTGAAAAGCCTGTCAATTACGATCTGCTCCATGCCGCGCTCCTTCTGTATCTGTCGGAGGAAAAGCGCAGGGAGCTGATGAACATTGAGGAGTCTATGCCGCCGCCGAAGTCGCTCCTGCCGGAGTGGCTTTCGGAGATACCGGAGCTGAATATCACAGACGGCGTTAAGAACTGCGGCAGCGAGGAAGGCTATATGTCGGCGCTCACGATATTCCACAGCTCCATAGGAAAGATGTACGATGAGATACACGGGTATTACGATAACGAGGACTGGGAAAACTACACTATCAAAGTCCACGCGCTGAAAAGCTCGGCGCGCATAATAGGGCTTGCGGAGCTTTCGGAGCTCGCAAGACAGCTCGAAGCCGCGGGAGATGCCCGTGACCTTGACTTCATTCACGGTAACACCGATGACCTGCTGACGCGTTACAAAGGCTATTCCGAAAAGCTCTCACGGCTTTCGGGCGACAGCGGCGGGGAAGAGAAAGAGGACGACCGCCCGCTTGCGGACAGCGATTTCCTTGAGGACGCGTTCACGTCGCTGGAGGAATTTGCGGGTCAGATGGATTACGACCTTGTTGAAATGGTAATGACCTCGCTTGAGGAGCATAGGCTCCTGCCCGAGGACAAAGAGATATATGACGCGGTGAACGAAGCGTTCATGGCTCTCGACTGGAACGGTATCAGGACTGCCGCCCACAGATATGCCGAGAGAGTATATGGCGCTGATGACAGCGGATAAACCGCGCAGTATAATGCTTTATAAATAACAACATGAAAGGAATTTCAGCAAATGCTTAAAAACGTAATGATAATCAGTACCTCAGAGAGTTTCGCGATAAAATCCATGGAGCAGAAACTCATAGCCCAGGAAATAAGCGCGTATCAGGTCGTGGCGCGCACCACCGACATCGGCAGCAACATTGACCGCGCGGGACTTATCGTGCTTTACCTTGACGAGAGAATGGCGGCTATGACCGCGTCGCTGCAGAATATGCTTTCTTATCTGAACGACAAGCTCTACGAGTCAAACAAGATGCTCATAATCATAGCCAAGCGCAAGGACTATGAGATAGCGATGCGCTACATATCCGAGGATTTCATATTACAGTTCTTTGACCGTCCTATGAACATGGATTCATTTGTTCAGACCGTGTTCGAGTATATGAACGAGGGCGAAAAGAAAATGGGAGATAACGATAAGCCCAAGGAAGACGGAACCGCGGAAGCGGCACCCGTCAAGAGAAAGATGACCGCGGACATGGTGGCGGTGCGCAAGAGAAGGATACTGCTCGTTGACGATGACGCGTCGTATCTGAGAATTATCCGCAACTGGCTCAAGGACGGCTATGAGGTAGGCGTTGCAAGCTCGGCGCTGCAGGCGATAATGTGGCTCGCAAAGAACGATGTTGACCTTATACTTCTGGACTACAAGATGCCTGTATGCTCGGGAGCGCAGATGTTTGCTATGCTCCAGAACGACTCACAGACCAAGTCTATCCCTGTATTCTTCCTTACGGGAAACAGCGCAAGAGATGACGTAATGGAGATATTGAAGCTCAACCCGACAGGCTATCTGCTCAAGACCTTTGACAGAAAGGCTCTGCTCACACGACTTGAGGAATTCTTTGAGTTCACATGATAAATAATAAACAGGGAGGGGAAGAAGCCTTTTGAAAAGCTTCTCACCCTCCCGCGTCTTTGTTAACCGCTCTTTTGCAGGCTGTACTTGCGTTTTGTCGCGAGACCGCCGCGGATATGCCGCTCCTGCTTGTTCTGTTCGAGTATCTCGCGCACCCGGCGGTGGAGCTCGGGATCAATGCGTTCAAGACGCACGGTTATATCCTGGTGAACGGTGCTTTTGCTTATTCCGAATACCTTTCCGACTGTCCTTACCGTTGCCTTGTTGTCGATCATGTACTGTGCGAGGCTTACACATCTTTCTTGTTTAGAGCCTTCGGCGGCTCCTGTCCCTGTACTTTTGATGTATGACATGATATCGCCCCTTTGTTTAAATTTTGGTCTATCAATTTATATGCGGGGGCTTGCTTTGATATGTTTTTAAGTGGACTGTTGTAGTATTGCACTGATATTGCGGCTTTAAAGCTGTACAAAATATGCATAATGCACAACATTCCGGGATAAGACTTGATTATTCCGCGAATTTTGTTTATAATAAAAGATGTATATGTCTCTAACCGAAAGGAATGTTATGATGTTTAAAGAAAGAGATACCGACAAGGAGATAGTAAGCCCGAAGGAAGATGAAAAGAAACTTCTTGAGGAGCTTTATGACACCTGTCTGAGCGAGGGGAAAATAGATCCGTCGCTGTACGTCGAATATGATGTTAAACGCGGGCTCCGTGACAGCTCCGGTAAGGGGGTGCTTACCGGTCTTACCGAGATATCCGATGTTGTTTCCTACGACATCATCGACGGCAAGAAAATACCCTGTGACGGACGGCTTTATTACCATAACTACAACATTGTGGATATGGTCAGGGGATTCGCGGGAAGGCGGCACAACTTCGAGGAAACGACGTTCCTGCTGCTGTTCGGGGCTCTCCCGAACTCCGAGCAGCTCGTGCGTTTCGATAAGCTCATAAGCGTATATCAGACACTCTCGACGAACTTTACACGCGATGTTATAATGAAGGCTCCGAGCTCCAACATAATGAACGCGCTGCAGAAGAGCATACTTACGCTGTATTCCTATGACGACGACCCGGAGGACATCTCCGCCGAGAACGTGCTGCGTCAGTCCATACAGATAATCGCTAAGATGCCGCTCATATCTGTGTACGCGTATTGTGCGTACCGTCATTTCAAGCTGCACGAAAGCCTTATGATACGCAATCCGCGCCCGGATTATTCCACTGCGGAGAACATACTGTATATGCTTCGCGAGGACGGTAAGTTCACCGACCTTGAAGCGGCTGTGCTTGACATCGCGCTGGTGATACACGCAGAGCACGGCGGCGGCAACAACTCCACCTTCACTACCCATGTAGTCACCTCGTCGGGTACCGATACATACTCGGCGGTAGCAGCCGCGATAGCGTCGCTTAAGGGCTTCCGTCACGGAGGCGCGAACCTTAAAGCCAAGCACATGCTTGAAGATATAAAGACCCATGTCCTCGACTGGAACAGCGAGACGGCGATACGCGAATACGTGGAAAAGATAGTGGACAAGAAGGCTTTCGACTGCACAGGACTTGTTTATGGCATAGGTCACGCGGTATATACCCGTTCCGACCCCCGTGAGCTGATACTGAAGGACTACGCGAAAAAGCTTGCCGCAGAGAAGGGAAGAATGGCGGAATTCAAGTTCTTTGACCGTGTGGAGAAGATAGCCAAGGAGGTCATAGCCGAGAAGCGGCACCTGTTCAAGCCGATATGCGCGAACGTGGATTTTTACAGCGGCTTCGTGTACGATATGCTTCGCATACCGGAGGAACTCTTCACGCCTATCTTTGCTATATCCCGTATCTCGGGCTGGTCGGCGCACCGTCTTGAGGAGATAATCAACAACGGCAAGATAATCCGCCCTGCGTACAAATACGTCGCGGAGCATCTTGAATATATACCTCTCGAAGAAAGATAAGTCTGATGAATTATTTGATTTTTGACCTTGAATGGAACCAGCCTATGAACTCGGAGAAATCCGAGGAGCTCCCTCACGGCGAGATAGTACAGATCGGGTTTATAACCGCGGACGGTGATATGAAGCTCACTCACCGTGAGGAACTGATGATAAAGCCACGCGTGTACCTTACCATGAATCCGTATGTAAGCACACTCACCGGGATAACCCAGGCTGATATCGACGGCGGTATGCCTTTCCCGGAAGCGATACGCCGTATGTCGGAGTTTTTCAGAGATGACACAGTGCTGATAACATGGGGCGACGATGACATACCGATAATCCGAGATAATCTGAAGTTTCACGGAATTGAGGAGTTCAAGCTCCCCGCAAACTATAATCTCCAGCGTATATTCTCGGCGCAGACAGGCACGTTCATGCGTCAGACAGGACTTCGGACGGCTCTTGAGGCTCTCGGTATAACCGACGAGATAAAGGCGCACGACGCTTTGAATGACGCGTATATGACGTACCTGATAGCGACAAAGCTCGACATTGAGCTTGGGATACGGAATTATTCCGGCTTTGCCGTACAGGCGGCGGCAAAACGCCCGCCGTGGGAGACACAGAAACCGCTGTTCACGGTAAGGAGCGCGTTCGTGAAGAACCCGAGCGGAATGGTCGCCGAGTGCAGAAGGCTGCATTTCTGCTGTCCTCACTGCGGCAAGGATTTCTTCGGCACCGAGCCGGTGCGCCAGGGCAAGAACACCTTCGTTGCCGTGGGCGAGTGTCATGACCTTGGAGCGCTGTTCTTCCGCTGCACCCACAAGGACGGTTTTATAAACATCTCGGCGTTCGCTATGAACGATGAGCTTGATTTCATTTATAAGAGCCGTCTGCGCAGCAAGGAAAAGCGCGACAAGCGCCGCGAGATGTTCCGTGATGCGGCGCGTAACGCGAGAAAGCCGAAAGATGACTGATATTTATTCACTGACCTATGACGGACTTCGTGAGGAGCTTTTGAGCATGGGCGAAAGAGCTTCCCGTGCCGATACCATATTTCCCGCAGTATATGGGGAGCGGCTTGCAGATACGTTTGACGGTCTGCCACTGAATACCGCGACTCTTGAAAGACTGCGCAGCGGGCTGACCTTCACACTCCCGGAGAGAATACAGACTCTCACTTCCGATACCGCTGACAAATACCTGTGGCGATTGTCTGACGGCTGTACGGTGGAATCGGTGCTGATGAAGCATGAATTCGGGCATAATATCTGCGTATCAACGCAGGTAGGCTGCAATATGGGCTGTGCGTTCTGTGTGAGCGGGCGGCTTAAGCGGCGGCGCGACCTTACCGTATCGGAAATGGCGGGTCAGGTGGTTGGAACAGCCCGTCATTCTGGCATACGCCCGGGCGGCATATCCATAATGGGTATCGGTGAACCGCTTGAAAACTTTGACAATGTGCTGGACTTCATTGGCATAATGACTTATCCGAAGGGCTTTGACATCGGGATAAAGCACATCACGCTTTCCACCTGCGGTGTGGTACCTGGGATATATAAGCTTGCGGAGAGCGCTTACCCGGTCAATCTCGCGATAAGTCTTCACGCGCCGACAGACGAGCTGCGCGGGAAGCTTATGCCCATAACCCGCAGGTACCCGATAAGCGAGGTCATGGGTGCAGCGCGTGATTACTCCGAAAAGCTAAACCGGCGTATCACGCTTGAATATGTGATGCTCGACGGCGTGAACGACAGCGACGAGTGTGCGGCGCAGCTTGCCGGGCTTATAGGCAGCATGAACGCCTATGTCAACCTTATCCGCTACAACAGCGGGGCGGACAGTGAGTTCCGCTGCAGTCCGCACGAGCGGATAATGGGGTTCTATGATACGCTGAAAAAGCACGGAGTGGGCGTAACGATGCGCCGTTCGCTGGGTGACACGATAAATGCCGCCTGCGGTCAGCTTTCCGCACACGGCAGTGATAATAAAGCTTAAAACAGAACAAAGGAGAGAGCAGAATGCTTGAATTGAAGAATCTGTCCTTCGACGCGCAGGGCGACGGAGGAAAGGTAGAGATCGTAAGGAACATAACCCTTACAGTTCCCGACAACAAATTCGTTGTTATCACGGGACCGAACGGCGGGGGAAAATCCACGCTCGCAAAGCTTATCGCGGGTATCGAAAAGAACACCGCGGGCAGCATAATCTTCAACGGAGAGGACATCACCGATAAGAGCATAACCGAGCGTGCAAGGCTTGGCATAGGTTTCGCGTTCCAGCAGCCCGTGCGGTTCAAAGGACTGACGGTGCTGGACCTGCTGCGTATCGCGGCAGGCAAGCCAATAAAGATAGACGCGGCGTGTGAGTATCTGTCTGAGGTGGGTCTCTGCGCAAAGGATTACATCAACCGCGAGGTGAACGCGTCGCTGTCGGGCGGTGAGCTGAAGCGCATAGAGATAGCCACGGTCCTTGCGAGAGATGTCAAGCTTGCGCTGTTCGATGAGCCCGAGGCGGGTATAGACCTCTGGAGCTTCGGGAACCTTATCCGTATCTTCGAGAATATGCAGAAGTCCGACAAGGGCAGAACGATAGTAGTAATTTCACATCAGGAACGCATACTGAACATCGCGGACGAGATAATCGTTCTCGCGGACGGCAGGGTAGAAAAGCAGGGAACTAAGGAAGAGATACTTCCCGGGATAGTCGGCACGAAATATACGGCAGGCACTTGCTACAAGCTTTCGGAAGGAGTGAATGACAATGCTTAAAATGGACGCAGTACAGCTGCAGCTCATGCGTGAAGTCGCAGACCTTCATGATGTTCCCGAGGGTGCGTATAACTTCCGCGCAAACGGTCAGTCCGTAGGCAGGAACTCCACCGCGAACATCGACATTACCTCCAAGACCGAGGGCAGCGGCATTGATATACGCATAAAGCCCGGAACCAAGCACGAAAGTGTGCATATTCCCGTGGTGCTCAGCGAGAGCGGACTCAAGGAGACCGTGTACAATGACTTCTATATCGGTGAGGACTGTGATGTGCTTATCGTTGCGGGCTGCGGTATCGACAACTGTGGAAGCCAGGACTCCGAGCATGACGGCATACATCGTTTCTATGTCGGTAAGAACTCCCATGTCCGTTATGTGGAGAAGCACTACGGCTCAGGCGACGGCAACGGCAAGCGAATCCTCAATCCCGTGACCGAGGTGTACATGGAAGAGGGAAGCAGCATGGAAATGGAAATGGCGCAGATAAAGGGCGTTGATTCCACCGAGCGCTCCACCATTGCGGAGCTTAAAAAGGACGCGAAGCTCGTAGTCCGTGAAAGGCTCATGACTCACGGAAATCAGAACGCGGTAAGCACCTACAAGGTATCGCTGAATGAGGACGGCTCCAGCGCAGACGTAGTATCGCGCTCTGTAGCGCGTGACACTTCATATCAGAAGTTTGACGCCTGCATAATCGGCAATGCCGCGTGCAGCGGACATACCGAGTGCGACTCGATCATCATGGACAAGGGCAGGATACTTGCTCTGCCTGCGCTTGAAGCCAACAGCGTTGACGCGGCGCTCGTGCATGAAGCCGCAATAGGCAAGATCGCGGGTGAGCAGCTCATAAAGCTTATGACCTTAGGTCTTACCGAAGCGGAAGCCGAGGAGCAGATAATAAACGGATTTCTCAAATAAACAAAAAAGACCGGACGTTTCAGACGTTCGGTCTTTCTGTATCTTATAAAGGTTATCAAAGTCCGCAGAGTGCCTTGGTATCGCGTGCGATAAGAAGCTCCTCGTTGGTGGGTATCACCCATACCTCTGTCTTGCTGTCCGCAGTGGAGATCTTGCAGAGCTTGCCGTGGATAGTAGAGTTGAGCTGTTCGTCTATCTTTATGCCGAAGTAATCCATATCGCGGCATACATCGCGTCTTACGAGGTCAGCGTTCTCGCCGATACCGCCGGTGAAGATGACAACATCGAGACCGTTCATAGCAGCGGCGTATGCGCCGATATACTTCTTTATGCCGTAGCGGAGTATCTCGCCCGCAAGGATAGCACGCTTGTTGCCCTGAGCGGCAGCAGCCTCAACGTCGCGGTTATCGCTGGAAACTCCGGAAACACCGAGGAAACCGGACTTCTTGTTGAGGTATTCAGCCATTTCGGGAGCGGAGAGACCGAGCTTGTCGGCAACAAATGTCACAGCGGAGGGGTCAACACAGCCGGAGCGTGTTCCCATAAGAACGCCGTCAAGAGGAGTGAAACCCATTGATGTATCAACGGATTTGCCGCCGTTGACTGCTGTAATTGAGGAACCGTTTCCGAGGTGGCAGGAAACTATCTTGAGGTTTGCAAGGTCCTTGCCTGTCTCCATAGCGTATTTCATTGTAACGAAACGGTGAGATGTGCCGTGTAAGCCGTACTTTCTCACAGCGTACTTTTCATATACTTCATAAGGCATACCAAACATATAAGCCTTCTCGGGCATAGTCTGGTGGAACGCGGTATCGAAGATAACAGCCTGAGGAACGGAAGCGGGAACTACCTTCTTGCAGGCGCGCAGAGCGAGTGCGTGACCGTGGTTGTGTACGGGAGCGAGTTCACGCAGGTCATCTATCTTGTCGATGACTTCATCGGTAACGAGCACGGACTTCGGGAATACCTCGGCGCCCTGGACTATGCGGTGACCTACCGCAGCTATCTCGGACATATCCTTGATGACTGCCGCGTCGCCCTTCGTGAGGACTTCAACTACCTTTTCAAAAGCCTCGGTGTGGGTGGGGAATTCACAGTCAGCCTCGTATTTTCTGTCATCGAAGGTAGAGTGCTTGATGTGTCCGCCGATGCCTATTCTCTCGCAGAGACCCTTTGCTATGACCTTCTCGTCTGTCATCTCGATGAGCTGATACTTGAGCGACGAGCTGCCCGCATTGATAACCAAAATGTTCATTTTATCGTTTCCTTTCAAGATTTCTATGCCTTCAAGGCAAATTTTACCTATTAATTGTACACTATTTTGCCGAAAAAATCAATACCTTTTTGAAAAAACTTGCGCATACAAAAAGCCGCCCTGTCTTTTCGGAAGAGTGGCATCTTTTGGAAACCTTCTTTAATACGTCCTGCATTACTTTTTTGAGTCTTTTATGCTTCTGCCCTCGTCGTAGTCGTCGAGGAAATGGTGGTATTCGCCTCCGTCGTGGTAGGATATGAGCGTCCGCAGGTTCACGTTCTCGACGCTGCGGAAGATATGCATATCTATTTTTGTGTCAACCGCGCGGAGCTGCCTTAAGAGCTGTTTTATCTCCTGTCGTTTGGAGCCGCCGTCGCCCGTCACATCTATGGTCTTGGTCACGCTGCAGGCGCAGTTGAGAAAGTGCAGGTCGTTATAGTCCCGCCAGTTGATTATATCCGCCTCGCGCACCATGTACATAGGGCGGATAAGCTCCATACCCTCGAAATTCTCGCTGTGAAGCTTCGGCATCATAGTCTGCATCTGTGAGCCGTACAGCATACCCATAAGTATCGTTTCTATCACATCGTCGAAGTGATGTCCGAGGGCTATCTTGTTGCAGCCGAGCTCTTTAGCGTTCTTGTACAGGTAGCCGCGTCTCATGCGGGCGCACATATAGCAGGGGTTCTTGCCGATGACCTCCACGGCGTCGAATATCTTCGCATCAAAAATGTGTATCGGTATGTCAAGCAGCGCCGCGTTGTCGATTATACGCTGACGGTTCTCCGGCTCATAGCCCGGATCCATGACAAGAAACTCCGCAGTGAACGGTATCTTTGTGTATTTGCTCAGCTGTTTTATACACATCGCCATGAGCATCGAGTCCTTGCCGCCGGAGATACAGACCGCTATTTTGTCATTTTCCTTTATCATCTCGTAGGTCTTGATACCTTCGAGAAATTTACACCATATCGGCTTGCGGAATTTGCGGACTACCGAGCTCATTATCTCTTCCGCGCGTGTCATTTCGTTTTCCATTCCGCTCCTCGCTTATATAATGTAGAACCAGTCGGTGTCGGGAGTGTGAGCAGAGCTGCCGTTGGAATTCTTGTCGTCGAAGTTATAGCGCAGCTCCTGGTTTACGACACTAACCTTTGCGCCCGCGGGGACGGATTTTGTGATGAATGCGTTGCCGCCGATGACAGCATTCTTACCGATGACGGTATTTCCGCCGAGAATGGACGCGCCGGAGTAAATGGTGACATTGTCCTCGATAGTGGGGTGACGCTTTTTGCTGCGAAGGCTCTGACCGCCGCGTGTGGAGAGCGCGCCGAGGGTAACGCCCTGATACACCTTTACGTTGTCGCCTATCTCGGTAGTTTCACCGATAACTATACCTGTGCCGTGGTCGATGAAGAAGTATCTGCCGATAGACGCGCCGGGGTGGATATCAATACCGGTAAGGCTGTGTGCGTACTCGGTCATGATACGCGGGATAAGCGGCACTTTGAGCAGGAAAAGCTCGTGAGCTATCCTGTTTACGAGGATAGCGAAAAGTCCGGGGTAGGAGTAGATTATCTCGTCCTTGTTATATGCCGCGGGGTCGCCCTCGAATGACGCTTCCACGTCCATTTCTATGTATTCGCGTATCTTGGGAAGCTTTGAGAGAAACTCGAAGGTGATATCCTCGGCGCGCTTTGCAAGGGTCATTTCATCAAGGTCGCGAAGCTCCTCGTCATAGCGGAGAACTATGGATATCTGGCGGATAAGCTTGAATATCACATCTTCCGTGAGCATGGAGATGTTGTTTCGGACGGTATATACCCGGTATGACTTGTTGCGGAAGTAGCCGGGGAAAATGATGCGGCGGATACTGTAAATGATGTCGATCACCACATCTCTGTCGGGGTGGTCGAAGCTTTTGACTTCATCAATTACTCGCCCGTTTTCATAGTCTTCGAGCAGTACCTTAACGGTATCGTTTATTCTGTCCTCTATCTGTCTCATGGCGTATCTCCTTGAAAAAATAAATACTACAATAATTATATGCTATAAGTGTTATCAAGTCAATGACCGCGGGTGATTTTTGTCTGATATTCCGATTTGCAGCAGCTTTTGTCTGTAAATTTTGTGCAGAGCGCCTTTTGGTTCACTGTATGTTTCTGCGAGCTGTATTGAAGGCACCACATATAGAAAACGGATTGAACGTCCGACGCGCTCCTGTGCGCTGTGTTCATGTTTTTGCAGAAATGTTCATACAAGATATTGACAAATTGGTTGATTTGTAGTATAATGTAACTTGATATATAATGATGTTGGATTTTGCCGTATTTCGTGCAAAATTGTCCTGTGGGTCGTTTGCCAGTATAACGCAGACGAACAATACTCCGACGTCCGCCGGAACATTGAAACGGAGAGCTATCATGGAAAATCAGCGTTTGAGAAACAATCTTCTTATACGTATCACAGCTGTTGCGGGTGCGCTTGCGATAATGCTGCTGATGCTGCCGGGAGGCTTTGCAAGAGCCTCCGCACAGACAAGCACAACTATCTACGACGGTGACTTCGGCTACATACTCGATGTAGATAAGAATAGCGGAACATTCACCGCAACGATAAGCGAATACCGCCCCTCTGACCTTACATTGGATTCATACGATGTGTCTATACCCGATACCATAAGCCCGGTCAAGTACCCGGTCACCGGCATATATTCAAACGCGTTCAGCAGCTTCAGCCAGCGGGCAAAGATAAAAAGCGTGAAGCTCCCGAAAAGCGTCAGGACCATAGGCGACCACGCATTCAGAGACCTTACGGCGGTGGAAAAGGTGGATATGCCGAATGAACTTGAAAAGCTCGGCGCTTACGCGTTTTCAGGCTGTACATCACTTAAAGAGGTAAAGATAGGCGATAACGTAAAAGAGATAGGGTACTCCGCTTTCTACAACTGCAGCGCCCTTGCGAAAGTCACTTTCCCGAAATCCCTCGAATACATCGGGCAGTCAGCCTTTTCCGGCTGTACCGCTCTTGAAGCCGCAGATATCCCCGACACTGTGAAAAACATAGGCACATCGGCATTTGAGGGCTGTTCGTCGATGAAGACCCTCAAGCTCCCGAAGAATCTTGTGACAGTTGATGACTACACATTCCACAACTGCCGCTCGCTGGTATCGGTTACACTTCCCACCACGCTCAAAACGATAGGGAGCTGCGCGTTTGCGGACTGCTCTTCGCTTACCGCAGTCAATATCCCCGATTTAGTAACGACTATCAGTACCATGGCATTCTCCGGCTGTACCAACCTTTCTGCGGTAGTAATACCGAACGCCCTTGAGAATATCAGCGACAATGCATTCTATAACACGAACACCGAGATATGGGGTTACACCAATTCCTATGCCGAGACTTACGCATACAGAAACGGACTGCGTTTTCATTCCAACGGCTCGGTGTGCAAGGTGACGTTCTCCGCAGACAATATGAACGCGACAGTGAACAACATCGCGATAAGATCGTCAAAGGGCGTGCTTGTTATCCCGCCGTCCACCGCGACAAAGGGTGAGCAGCTCACCATTAATGTCACCGCTCCCATAAACTACGACGTAAATTACATAACCATAAACAATCAGGCGTTCGCAAACGGAGCGACATATACGGTCGGAGATACGGATGTGAACATCTTTGTGTCATACAAGCTGAAAGAAGCGACCACGACGACCACCGCAGCACCCATAGTTTCTGTGACGACTTCGGGGATAACCACCGGCGCACCGATCACGGTTTCAAATACAACATCAGCTGTTTCGGTGACAAGGACTATATACGACGATGACCCCGAGGACGAAGAAGTAACAGTCACGGTAGATGATGACGACGATGATACCACTGCGACCACCACTGACAGCGATTCCGGCGACTTCATCAAAGTTGACAGCGACCTTACGGACATCAACGGTGTTAAAGTCCGTCTTATCTCTCAGCGTGAGAACTTCATCGGCCCCGCTACCGTACGTATTACCAATACACAGGAGGCTTCCGATGCTGCGGCAGCCGCGGCAGAGTCCCTTGATATCGAAAATGCAATGTTCTATGCGTTTGATATCAGTATGTACGATCAGACAGGCAAGGAAAATCAGGGAATACTCGCCAAGGGAACCGTGACATTTGAGATACCGGTACCCAACGCGCTTCTTCCGTACGCGAACAGTATAAGTGTTTATCACATCGTAGATGAAAAGCCCGAATTCATCAGAAGCAGCATAATCGAGGACATAAACGGCGTTAAGAAGGTGCATTTTGAGACAGACAGCTTTTCGCCTTATATGTTCATAGTTTCTGTCGAGGGAGAGGAAGAAAATATTCCTGTCATAGACGAGAACGGTGATGATCCGGACGACGGTGAGCCCGATACGACTCAGCCGGCTCAGCCGGGTATCATAGTTGATGATGATAACGGAAACAACAACAGCAGCAATACTCCGGATGCGACTGTCATTGACGATACTGCGAGACCGTCAAATAATAACTATCCGAGCTATAACGGAAATGTGAATCCGCATACCGGCGCGATAATCGCAGGCGGTACCGCGGCAGCAGGCGGAGCTCTCGTGTGCATAGCACTTGTACGGCGCCGCAGCATTAAGAGAAAACGCACAAAGAATCCGATCGAATAAAAAACTAATAATAAAAAAGTGAGCTTCTTGATAGGAAGCTCACTTCTTTTTTGTTTGTTTGCCTTATGATATCTCGTTATGGTATTCCTGGAGTGATTTAACGCCGATGTGAGTGTTTTCCTTGACAGCGCGGATACCTTCAGCGCTTGCTTTTGCTGCCGCCATGGTGGTGATGTAGGGAATACGGTGCTTTATCGCAGCCTGGCGGATATAGCTGTCGTTGTGAACGCTTGTCTTGCCCGCGGGAGTATTGATGATAAGCTGTATCTCGCCGTTGGTTATCGCGTCGGTGATATTCGGGCGACCCTCGTAGAGCTTGTTGATGCGTTCAGCCTTTATTCCTGCGTCAACTATCATCTCGTAAGTCTTTCCTGTAGCGAGTATCTTAAACCCGAGCTTGTCGAACGCACTCGCTATCTCAACAAGTTCACCCTTGTCGCGGTCGCATACGCTCAGCAGTACGGTTCCTTCTGACGGGAGACAGGTCTGGGTAGCTTCCTCAGCCTTGTAGTATGCCTCTCCGAAGGACGAACTGATACCGAGAACTTCACCGGTGGAGCGCATCTCGGGACCGAGCAGAGGATCGACCTCCTGGAACATATTGAACGGGAATACAGCTTCCTTTACGCCGTAATGTGGTATAACACGGTCTCTGAGCTCCGGTACGGGGGAGGGTCTTCCGGTAAGCTCCGAGGTCATGATCTCGGTAGCGATGCGTACCATATTGATGCTGCAAACCTTTGATACAAGCGGCACGGTACGGGAAGCGCGGGGATTTGCTTCAAGCACATACACGGTATCGTCCTCGATAGCGTACTGCATATTCATCAGACCGCAGACATTCATCTCCACCGCGATCTTTCGTGTGTAGTCCTTTATAGTATCTATGTGTTTCTGGCTTAAATTCTTTGAGGGAAGTATGCATGCCGAGTCGCCGGAATGAACGCCCGCAAGCTCGATATGCTCCATGACTGCGGGTACGAAACAGTGCTTTCCGTCGGAGATAGCGTCAGCCTCACATTCGGTGGCATTGTGCAGGAAACGGTCAATAAGTATAGGTCTGTCGGGAGTTACGCCTACTGCCGCTGACATATAAACTCTCATCATATCGTCGTCGTGAACTATTTCCATGCCGCGTCCGCCGAGCACATAGGACGGGCGCACCATTACGGGGTAGCCGATCTTATTCGCGATAGCGAGCGCTTCATCGACGTTTACAGCCATTCCGGACTCGGGCATCGGGATACCGAGCCTGTCCATCATGGCGCGGAAGTGATCTCTGTCCTCCGCAAGGTCGATAGTCTCAGGCGATGTGCCGAGGATATTCACGCCGTTCTTTTTGAGGTCGGCAGCGAGGTTGAGGGGAGTCTGACCGCCGAACTGCGCGATAACTCCCACAGGCTTTTCCTTTTCATAGATACTGAGAACGTCCTCAAGGGTGAGAGGCTCAAAGTACAGCTTGTCCGATGTATCGTAGTCGGTGGAAACTGTCTCGGGGTTGCAGTTTACGATGATAGACTCAAATCCCAGCTTTTTGAGCGCGAGTGCCGCGTGAACGCAGCAGTAGTCGAACTCGATACCCTGACCGATACGGTTGGGACCTCCGCCGAGTATCATAATCTTCTTTTTATCGGTATTGACGGGGCTCTTGTCCTCGGGCAGATGATAGGTGGAGTAATAGTAAGCGCTGTTTTCAGTTCCGCTTACATGAATTCCCTCCCATGCTTCCTTAATGCCGAGGCGATACCTCTCGGAGCGTATCTCGTCTTCTTTGACATCAAGGAGCTGTGAGAGATAGCGGTCGCTGAATCCGTCAAGCTTTGCCTGTTTGAGAACTCCTGGAGCGGGAAGCTGACCCTTGCCCTTGAGAAGCTCTTCCTCCTCCTCGACAAGCTCCTTAATTTGCTCGATGAACCAGTGCTTTATTTTGGTGAGCTCGTACAGTTCATCTACGGTCGCACCCTTGCGCAGCGCCTCGTACATGATGAACTGGCGTTCGCTGGTGGGGTAGGTGAGCTTTAAAAGCAGCTCTTCCTTTGTAAGGTCGTGGAAGTTCTTAGCAAAGCCGAGACCGTAGCGTCCTGTTTCAAGGCTTCTGATAGCTTTCTGGAATGCTTCCTTGTAGGTCTTGCCGATGCTCATGACCTCACCGACAGCACGCATCTGCGTGCCGAGCTTATCCTCGGCGCCCTTGAACTTCTCGAATGCCCAGCGGGCAAACTTGATAACGACGTAATCGCCGTCGGGAACATACTTGTCGAGGGTGCCGTACTTGCCGCAGGGAATATCGGAAAGCGTAAGTCCGCAGGCGAGCATTGCCGATACCAGAGCTATCGGGAAACCGGTAGCCTTTGAAGCGAGCGCCGAAGAGCGCGATGTACGGGGATTTATCTCGATGACCACAATACGGCCGGAAACGGGGTCATGTGCGAACTGGCAGTTGCAGCCGCCGATGACTTCAACAGCTCGTACTATCTTATAAGAGTATTCCTGGAGTTTCTTCTGTACGTCCTCGGAGATAGTCAGCATAGGTGCGGAGCAGAAGGAGTCTCCTGTATGTACGCCGATAGGGTCGATGTTCTCTATGAAACATACTGTGATGACATTGTTTTCCGCGTCACGCACAACTTCGAGTTCAAGCTCCTCCCAGCCGCTTATGGACTCTTCGACGAGTACCTGACCGACAAGGCTTGCCTGTAAGCCGCGGGCGCAGACCGTTCTGAGCTCATCTACGTTATACACGAGACCGCCGCCCGCTCCGCCCATAGTGTAAGCGGGACGAAGAACGACAGGGTATCTGAGCTGCTCCGCGATCTTCACTGCTTCATCGACAGAGTAAGCGACTTCGCTTCGCGGCATTTCGATACCGAGTTTCTGCATGGTATGCTTGAATTCTATTCTGTCCTCGCCGCGCTCGATAGCATCTACCTGCACGCCGATGACCTTTACATTGTATTTATCCAGGACTCCCGCCTTTGAGAGCTCGGAGCAAAGGTTAAGACCCGACTGTCCGCCGAGGTTGGGAAGAAGCGCGTCCGGGCGCTCTTTCTCGATTATCTGGGTCAATCGTCCGAGATTGAGCGGCTCGATGTAGGTGATATCCGCAACGTCCGGATCGGTCATTATCGTTGCGGGATTAGAGTTTACGAGAACTATCTCGTATCCGAGCTTCCTGAGCGCCTTGCACGCCTGGGTGCCCGAGTAGTCGAACTCACACGCCTGTCCGATGATAATAGGCCCTGAGCCGATTATCATGATCTTGTTGATATCCTGTCTTTTTGGCATAAGCCATTCCCCCGTTCATGAATTGCTGTAAAAACATACTATGATATTATATCATATTCCTGTATGAATTGCAAGATTTTTTTCTTGATTTTGCAAAATTTTCATAAGACGCGAAATACAGAAAATCTCCCCCGCCAAGACCGGCGGGGGAGATGTATTATGTAGCGATACAATCCGGGAGCTTATAGGTGTAGTCCGCGAGTTTTTCTTCAAATTCATCGACGGGCAGCGGCTTGTCGAAGTAAAATCCCTGTGCTATGCGGCATTCGTTTTCTTTCAGTATTTCAAGCTGTTTCTCGGTCTCAACGCCTTCTGCCACACATTCAAGACCCATAGCCTGTGCCATAGCCACAACGTGCCTGAACATAAGCTCCGTGACACCGTAGTTTTCTTCCGAGGGAATGAAACACCTGTCGAGCTTGAGGATATCCCATGGTATCTCGCGGATAAGGTTGAGAGAGGAATAACCTACTCCGAAATCATCAACGGCGATAGAGATACCGTTGTCACGAAGCGCATTTGCTATCTGTTTGAGCACGCTGAATTCCACATCCGTGGTAGTCTCGGTGAGCTCAAATTCGATGTACTTGTGAGGTACCTTATTGTGGTCGATTATTTTGAGCAGATGTTCGATAAGGTCGGCGTCTATAAGATGCTTTCTTGACAGGTTGACAGAGACTTTGACCACCTTTCTGCCTTCGCTCAGCCAGCGTTTTATGTCCTTACAGACAACATCGAGCATATAGAAATCCAGCAGGCAGATATCTGTGTTCTTTTCGAGTATAGGCACGAAATCGACGGGCGGCACGGTCTTGTCTCCGATGACCCAGCGGCACAGAGCCTCCGCGCCGACTATCTTACCCGTGATGATATCCACCTTTGGCTGATAGAATGCTTTGAACTCACCGTTGCTCAGGGCATCATTGAAGAACCTGCGAACGCGCATCATCTTTTCCTTTTCGACATGGTTCTTTTGTGTGTAGTAAACCACAGTGCCGTTGAATTCATATTTTGCGTCAAGCACTGCGCTGTTTATTTTGGTGAGTATATCATCGGGGCGCTCGAAAACATAGTCATCGGGTATCTCGTAAACTCCGACGAAAGCTGAAACAATCACACGTTTTTCGTTGGTCTTGTCGTAAACGACAGGAAATCCCGCAAGTATATCAAGTATGATCTTGATAAGCGAGCTTTTGAATACCGCCGCGAAGTTATCTCCCCCGATACGGCAGATAAGTCCGCTGTCTCCGATAAAATCCTTTATAAGCTCGTAATAGTTCTTTATAACTATATCTCCGGCTTTTCTGCCGATCTCCTGATTTATGAGGGAGAAGTGACAGAGGTTGAACTGAACAACTGTGTTGCCGTTGAGCTCGCCCTTTTCGTTCATCATTTCAAGATGACGCGAGAAATAGTTTATGTTCGGATAACCGTTTTCATCATAAAACGCGAGCTTTTCCACCGATGACTGGAGCCTGTTCCTGCTTATGAAGCTCAGCATTGCTTTGAGCATAAGGTCAAGCTTGCGGTATTCATCGTCGGAGAGAGGTTCCGAATCCGCTGCTTTATACAGAGTGCTCTTGATGACGGTCTTTGAGGGGGTGATACTGCGCCTGTAAACGGCAACAGAACCTTCTCCGCGTCCGTCGTCATAGTCTATCAATATCTCACCATTGCCCTCTTTCTCGGCGCTGAGACTTTCGTAAAACTCGGTGACGCCTTTTGAAAGGTCAAAAAACCTGCAGATCTCATTCAATATATTGATGAACCCTTCGCGGTCGAAATCGCTAAGGTCGGTCATTGAATCTATCATTCTTGCGAACAGTTTGTAATAGGTCTGGCTTCTTGCTGTGTCCATTTCAATACCTCGTTAAGATAAATACCGATCATATACACGTCCGGAGAAAACCGGCGTACACTATTAAAATATCCATACAGCGCTGAACGGCTGACATTACCGTGTGAGTTGAGAAAAGAAAATGGTTTTGATATTTAATTTATATGAGTTAATTATAACATATTTATTTGTATCTTTCAATACTTTTTTTGTAAATTATGTAAATTTTTTAAAGAATTTTTTCATGCGGCTCAATATATGAAAAATTGCGGCAGAAATGATTTGTTGACAAACGGAGAGTTTTGATGTATAATTCCGTATATCAAACACTTGACGGAGGCTGTCATGGAACTTATAAAGGGATATACATGGGGCTTTTACTCGGGAACGGGAAAATTTGCCACAGAGGAAGCGGAACGCTCAATGGAGTATCTTGCGTCCCTCGGGCTCAACTGGATATGCATACCCGTGAACTGCTT
>JAGBLA010000189.1 GCA_017635675.1 Ruminiclostridium sp. | reverse complement strand
TTTGAAAAGAGAAAATGTGTCAGCCGCGTTGAAGACGAGGAAAGGCTCCGAAGGCTTGCTGACGCAAGGCGAGGAGACTTGACAAAGTATTCGGCGGGGCTGGCGCGTTTTCTCTCAAATGGGTTTTTAGAGGTTCCCTTAGATTATACCACGTCAGCCGTTAAAATACAAGTGCGGTACTTGAAAATTGTACCTCGCTGTGATATAATCATATTATCAAATATCCGGAGATGAAAAGTATGAACGTATGTCTTTTGAATGATTCCTTCCCGCCTGTCATCGACGGTGTGGCGAACGCCGTGCTGAATTATGCCGATGTGCTGCACCGCACCGACGGAGTGAATGTGGCAGTAGGCACACCCGAATACCCCGACGCGGATTACAGCGCCTACCCCTACACCGTGATACCGTATCACAGCTATGATACCACCGCCATTATAACAGGCTACCGCGCGGGAAATCCGCTTGCTATGAAAGCAATAAACGCTATCAAGGACTTTGCTCCCGATATCATACATTCCCACTGTCCCGTGTCTTCGACCATAATGGCAAGAGTGCTTCGCACCGAGACCGACGCACCGATAGTGTTCACCTACCACACTAAATTCGACGTTGACATAGCCGCCGCCACAAAGTCAAAGCTGCTTCAGAAAGAAAGCATACACGCGCTTATCAGCAATATAAGCGCCTGTGACGAGGTGTGGACGGTGAGCCGCGGAGCAGGCGAGAACCTGCGCTCTCTCGGCTATGATGGCGAGTACATCGTGATGAACAACGGCGTGGACTTTGCGAAAGGCAGAGCCGACGATGACGCCGTAAACGCCGCCGTAAGCGGCTACGACCTCCCTGCGGGAGTTCCCGTGTTCATGTTCGTGGGACGGATAATGAATTACAAGGGGCTTCCGCTTATACTTGACGCGCTGAAGCCGCTGGCGGAGGAAGGCACGGACTTCCGCATGGTGTTCATAGGCTCGGGCAGAGACGCAGACGGACTTAAAGAAACGGTGAAAAGCTGCGGGATAACGCTGTATGAGCGCACCGACGACGGAATAGCAAAGACCGCGGGCAGCCGTGAGAACGGTGCAGTGATATTCACGGGGCCTGTATATGACCGCGGAGAGCTCAGAGCATGGAACACCCGCGCCGACCTTTTCCTGTTCCCTTCCACATACGACACCAACGGGATAGTGGTGCGTGAGGCTGCCGCCTGCGGGCTTGCGAGCGTGCTTATCGAAGGCTCCTGCGCCGCCGAGGGCATAACCGACCGCCGCAACGGCTACATCATAAAGGAAAGCTCCGCTGATATGTACAGGCTCCTGCATGAGCTTGCAGGCAATATCTCCGATACCGCACGGGTGGGTCAGAACGCAATGGACGAGATATACATCTCATGGGAGGACAGCGTGAACACTGCCCGCAGGCGCTATGAGGATATACTGCGCATGAAAGCCTCGGGAGAGCTCGAAGAGCGCCGCCGCGGCGCCTCCGACCGTCTGCTCGACATGACGGCGGGGCTTATAAACGGTTTCTCCCACGTAGGCAACACCCGCCGCGAGCTTTATGACAGCTTCAGAGAGAATATGTACGGCATGAGGGAGAACTTCTCCGATGCCGAGAAAAAGCTGTCGGAAAAGGCGGAAAACATGAAGAGCGCAATGCAGGGATTTTCGGATAATGTAAGAGAGGAATTGAAAAGACTATGGAACAGCAGGAACCGCTGAGGGAATTCAGCATAAGAGACAACTACCGCCGCATGGTGTTCTATCAGATATGGGTGAGGAGCTTCTTCGACGGCAACGGCGACGGCATAGGAGATTTGTACGGCGTGTATGACAAGCTCGGGTATATACGCTCGCTGGGCGCGGACGCGATATGGCTCTGCCCCGTTTACCCGTCGCCCAATGCCGACTATGGCTACGATATCTCGGACTATAAGAGCATACACCCCGACTTCGGCGACATGGAGCAGTTCAGAAAGGTGCTCGACCGCACACATCAGCTCGGAATGAAGCTTATAATGGATCTCGTTGTGAACCACACCTCAGACGAGCACCCATGGTTCAAGGAGAGCCGCAAAGGAAAAGATAACCCGTACAGCGACTACTACATCTGGCGCGACAAGCCCAACAACTGGGATTCGCTTTTTGAAGGCAAGGCATGGGAATACGACGAGATGCGCGGGCAGTATTATCTGCACATTTTCTCGAAAAAACAGCCCGACCTCAACATGGACAATCCGAAGGTGCGCGAGGAAGTCAAGAGTATTATGCGTTTCTGGCTTGATATGGGAGTTGACGGGTTCCGCGAGGACGTGATAAACTTCATCTCGAAGAAAGAGGGGCTTCCCGACGGTCTGCCGTTCATACCTGCGGTCAACGGAATGTTCGCTTACAAGGACGGTCCGCACATACACGAGTACCTGTCGGAGTTCCGCAGGGTCACCGAAAAATACGACTGCATACAGATAGGCGAAGGTCCCATGACCACCGTGAAAACGGCGCTTATGTATCTTACGGGCAAGCACCGCTCACTGGATATGATGTTTTCCTTCGACCACATGATGGCGGACTGTCTGTTCACAGAGTACATACACCTCCCCTTCAATCTGAAAAAGCTCAAAAAAGCGTTCTCAAAGTGGCAGTATTCGCTCAACGGGCGGGCATGGAACACACTGTACCTCGAAAACCATGACCACCCGAGGATAATAAGCCGCTACGGCAGCGAGAAGCTCCGCCGTGAGAGCGGCACGATGCTCGCGGTGTGCTATATGTTCCAGCAGGGCTCGGTATTCATCTATCAGGGACAGGAGATAGGCATGACCAATATCCGTCTGAGAGACATCAACGAATACAAGGATATTTCAAGCAAGACGAATTTCTGGAAGTACCACCTCAAAGACTCCCTCGAAGACCGCATGAGGCGCATACACCGTTCAAGCCGCGATTCCTCCCGCACCCCGATGCAGTGGACGGCGGCAAAGTACGCGGGATTTTCCCGGGTAAAGCCGTGGTTCACCGTGAACCCGAACTATAAGCGGGTCAATGTAGCTTCGGAGGAAAGCGACCCCGACAGCATACTCAACTTCTACCGCAGGTGCGTGCGGCTAAAAAAGAGCAGCCGCGTGCTCACCTACGGGAGCTACCGCGAATACTTCCCCGACTCGCATGAAATATATATGTATGAGCGTGAATACTGGGGACATCACTGGCTGATAATCTGCTCGTTCTCCAAGCATATCGTGAACGTGAAGCTCCCGAAAAATTTTGAAGGCAGACCGAACGAGCTTCTGCTGTGCAATTACAGCGGCGAACGCAAGGACAATATGTGTTTTGAGCCCTACGAAGCGCGGGTCTATCGTTTTCTGTAAAACCGTAAATAAACTGGAAAAGCCGCAGCCCGTTTGCACGAGCCGCGGCTTTTCCGAGGAGCAAAACATATAAAAAATGTGATATCAGCTTTATTTGATTATTTCGGCGAGCTTTTTGTTCGCGTCGTCAAGCTCGGACTGTACCGAATACTTTATCTCCTCGACTGTCTGCGCCCACGGAATACCCTGGTTGTATGATTCCTTCGACGGGTTGAGGATTATGTCGTAAACATTGTCGTTCACTGCCTTGTAGTATTCAAACACGGGGTGCTGTTCGGTGAGCTCTCTTGTCTTGAGGAGCATATCGTACATATCCTGCGTCCACTTATAGTCCTCAAATATCTGGTTCTGCTCTATCTCCTTGACCTTTTCGTTGTCACGGCAGGTCATAACGCAGTTGAGGTAAGCAGCCGCACCCTCGGGATTCTTTGCGCCTGCGGGGATAGAGAAACCCTTGATGACTGCGGGCAGGTAGTAGTTGTCGGCGTCGGGACACTTGGGCATGGGAACGAACATAATGTCCTCCATTTCACCGAATGCCGCTACATTTTCGGGTTCATACAGTACATACGCGCCCTGGGGATAGAACAGTGTCTTGCCCGAGGCTATCTTTTCGGGGTGAACTGTCCATGAATATTCGCTCTTCGGCACGGGCATATCGTTTCTCTTTAAATTGAGCATGTATTCCTGCACCGCAACTATCATCTTGTTTTCGAGGTTGCTCACGAGCTTGTCGTTTTCAAGTCCGACATACGGAACGCCCGATGTAACCGCGAACGCGTTCTCGAACTCCCAGCCGTCGATACCGAACTTCTCGTCGGGTCTGCTGCAGAACTTCGACATCATATCATAGAATGTGTCCCATGTCCAGTTGCCCTCATCAAGAAGCTGTGCGGGGTCGGGCAGTCCGTTCTCCTCTATGGTCTTCTTGTTGTAGATGACCACAACACCCGCGTCTGTGGAGGTCACACCCACATAGTGCTTGCCGCCGAGGCTGAACTGGTCGTTGATGTCCTTTGTGGGAGCCCAGAGCTCGGAATCATAGTCGATGTACGGATCCATAGCCTGGAACTTGCCCTCGATTATCTTTCCGGGAACTATATCAAGGTCTTCGGCGCTGAACATATCCGGAGAATCGCCCGCAAGCACCATTGTGGAGAGCTTGTCATAACGGTCGTCCCACGAACAGAGTATGGATTCTATCTTTCCGCCGCACTTCGACTCGAACATTTCAAGCGCAACGCTCTTGGGCTTGCCCGCTGCGGGGTTAAGGTCAAAGTTTGCGAGAAGAGTTACCGTCTTGTTCTCAAGCTCGGTAAAATCTGTCTCTATCTCCTCGATAGCTGCCTTGTCCTCCTCTTTTAATGTTGCGGGAGGTGTTGTGGTGGTAGTCTCCGCCGCAGTGGTGGTCTGTGTGTCGCCGCTGCCCGCAGCCGATGTATCGGGTCTTCCGTTTCCGCCGCCGCATGAACCGGCTGTAAGTACACACGCGAGCGCAAGTGCAGATGTAAGTATCTTCTTCTTCATAGCGATTTCCTTTCTCGTTTAAGTTCCGCGATAATGCGGTATCATTTGAAACCTTCTTTACTACGTCCTGTAGTTTTGCTCTTCATGTCATTATTATAACACCGGCGGCAGTATAAAAATATCGCATTTTTAATTTTAATTGCTTTTTTTTGTTGCATTTATCATTGAGGTATGTTATACTATAAATATAAGGGAACCTCTAAAAACCCAATTTGAGAGAAAAGGAGCTATCCACGCCGTCTACTGCGTCAAACCTCCTAACCGGGCGCCAGCCCGGCTTCGTCGGCTTTCCTTGTATCCGACGCGGCTATCTCATTTTCTCTTTTCAA
>JAGBLA010000188.1 GCA_017635675.1 Ruminiclostridium sp. | reverse complement strand
CTCGCCGTTTTTGGCTTTGACGATCGCATCGTCCACGATTGCCCTGATCTCTTCATCGGTGTACTTTTTCTCGTTACTCATAGTGTGAACCATTCCTTTCGTTGTCGGTTATTACAGTATATCCTGCACCGTATCATTCATATGTCATAAAATATTACGGTCTTGCCGTCAAGCACGTCATGCATAGCGTTACGTCGCTGATCCAAGGTTATTTTCCCGAAAACGCGTTCGCCCTCACGTATTGGGTATCTGAGAAGATTCATATTTTTAGCGAGTTGCTCAGCTACGTCTTCGCCGTAAGCTTTCCACGCGCTTTCAACAAGATCCCACGCCTTGTCGATATCCTCGTGTGTCTGCGGGATATCTGCACGGGCGCCGCCTGCGACATTTTCCAATTCGTCCGGGCTGAGCTTTCTTTTAGACTCAAAACCCGCTTTGCGGAGCTCCTCGTCAGCGATCGCCTTGATCTCTTCATCGGTGTACTTTTTCTCGTTACTCATAGTGTGAACCATTCCTTTCGTTATCGGTCATTGCCGTATTTTTATTTTATCACAAATTATGTAATATGTCAACAAAAATGGTGAAGCATCTGTAAATTCTTCCGTTTTTTGCTCTCACTGATATAAGCAGAGAAAAGGATATAAACGTTGCGTTTTTCTGAAAATTTATGAAATTATTCCGGAAGCATACACAGGAGCCATTGTAAATGCTCTTGCCGCTGACGTTGTAAACGACGGCAGCTCTTATTTGTCTCTTTATATAAAGAACCCGGAAGGTATGCAGCATACCTTCCGGATCATTTTTGACGATTTCAGATCATGAATATCTTTTAATCAAACATTTTTCTGGCTTTGCCGAGAAAAACAAGGTAAACTATGTAGCTAACAAGTGTGATCACTGCTGCGACTGTGCCGAGAACAGCACTCAGCGAGGTCATGAACGAAGCGGCTGCGGATACGATCAGCAGGATAAGCTCAAGTATCATGACAGTCTTGCTCATTGAAACAACATCTTGCTTGCCGAGCTTTTCCGCAATAGTCCTTACACCGAATACAATGCAAATGAACAGCAAAAGTGTACCGAACTGCTGCACAGCATCGAGCAGCAGACTAAACTGTCCGATGAGAGGCACAGACGCACTGAACCCCTTCAGTATCTGAGCGGCAAATGTCACTATCGCGATAAAAAGCGCAGGCTTGAAATATTTCGGTTCGTCCTTGCCTGCAAGGCTCAGTCCTTTGAACAGGAGCACTAAGCCGACAATTGAAAGCACAAGTATCGCTAAAGCGAATATCAGACTGACAAGACCAAGCCCTACAGCGGCTCCTAAGCTTGACTCATCGCCGGAATCGACCGAAGCCATACCCGCGACTGTGGCTGTTCCGAGTATGAGGGTGATGATCGAGAGCACGGCGACGATTATCTCGACTATCTCGTATTTATAGATCTTGTCTATACCTGCTTTTGCGTTTGGAAATCCCATTTTCATTTCTCCTTACATATAAATAATGATCGGTCATGTATGACCGCGATTTTTACGTCAGCGATTCTAACCAATGATATTGTATCACAATTTTGTCTGTTTGTCAAGTACGTCCCCTTTATGACCTCGGACACGTCCTCTTTATGACCTCGGCAGAAGCAGCGGCTGCTGTACTGAATCCATTTGTAATTGACAAACACAGGATCATTGTGTTACAATGTTGTAGATCAGTGGTTTTCTGAATACAAAACTCGCGTATCAGGACTGAAAAAGAAAGCAAAGGAGAAGATCAGATGAATGTTTATGACTTTGACGGAACGATCTATTATACCAACTGTACTGTAAGCTTTGCGATATGGTGTATGCTGAGGCATCCGAAACTCCTGTTCACCTACGCTCCCGCGACAGCTGTGACTGTGGCGCTTTACAAAATGGGAAAGCTGCCGAAATATAAAGCGATACTCCGGCTTTTCAGTTTTCTGGGAATGATAGATGACTTTGATCTGCAGATAAAAAAATACTGGGACAAGCACGAAAAAAAGATATCGGCATGGTATATCGCACAGAAGCAGCCGGACGATCTTATCATAAGCGCCTCTCCCGAATGTATAATAGAACCGATCGCTGCAAGGCTCGGCGTTAAGTTCATAGCTACCGAATATGATCGTGAGTACAACGTTATGCTGAACAATCTGATGTTCGCGAAGGAAAAGGCACGATATATATTTGACCACGGGTTTCCGGTGATAGACAATTTCTATTCCGATTCTCTCTCCGATATGCCCATCGCTCTTTGTGCTGAAAAAGCGTTCCTGATAACTGATAAAGCCCGGAAAGTAAACGACTGGCCGGAGTTTGACGAGGAGATCATGAAGAAAGTCCGCCGCGAGATAGATACCGGAACAAACATACATCTCGATTGAACATGGTTCCTCACCCACGGCGAAGCACCGGAACGATACCCTTATTCCCACGGCGGCAGCATTCACTTTTCAGGTCTAAATTTCAAATGAATAACTGCGTTCTTTCTTTGCGAATTTTTGATGAAAATTTTGAAATTTGTTTGACATTTCCTGTATATTATGGTAAAATTTTATATAATACTGGTAAAAGGAGTGCCTATGAATTATATACTTGACAGGAACTTACGGCTTCGCGGCTGGAGCGACAGGCTCGGCGGACTTTATGACAGTAACAGCGGAAAGATATGGTTCTTCGGAAAAGAGAGGTTTCTGCTGCTGCTGAAGTGCGATGGCGCGCACGACATCGACCCGGAAAGCCTTCCGGAGGATCTGCGTGTCTTCTTTGAGAAGATGCAGAAAGAGGGCGCGGTGAAGAAGGCGGGATTTCTTGAATTTCTCAATCCGAAACAGGAATACAAGCGCTATCCCGCGGCATACAAAAGATCGGTGCATTGGTCGGTGACGGGAGCCTGCAATCTGAAATGCCGTCACTGCTTTATGTCCGCTCCTCACGCAAAGCACGGCGCTCCGACACATGAGCAGATATTACAGATAGTTGACAGCATCGCGGAGTGCGGGATATTTGACGTCGGCATAACCGGTGGAGAACCCCTGATACGCGAGGATTTCCTCGACATAGTCTCGACGCTTTCCGAGCGCGATATACATATTTCCACGATCTACACCAACGGCTGGCTGGTAGATGAAAAGCTGCTTGGCGAGCTTGAAAAGCGCGGACAACACCCTTCGTTCCAGCTGAGCTACGACGGCGTAGGAATGCACGATTTCCTGCGGGGTGTCCAGGGGGCGGAGGAAAAGACGATTAACGCTATAAAGCTGCTGAACGAGCGGGGATACGGCATATCCGTATCTATGTGCGTGCATAAGAAGAATACGGACACTCTTCGTGAGACGGTGAAGCTGCTCGCTTCCCTCGGCGTATCGAGCATGAAAGCAGGTTCGATGATGAGTCTGGGCGAATGGTCACAGCCGGAGGTTGCGGAATTGCAGCTTTCGCCACAGGAGAATTTCGAGATGATCGAGCGGTATATACCGCAGTATTTTGAGGACAACGCACCGCTGTCGATCATGTTGTCGGGGGCGTTCATGTACACTCCCGGCGATGATGAATGGAACATTTTTTACAAGCGGGAATGCGACGCGGACAAGGAAAAATCTGCTTCTTCATGTGGAGTGCTTACCGAAAACTTCTACATAGGCGCGGACGGAATGGTGGCTCCGTGTATGGGAATGTGTGACTGCGGGTACGCGGGGAACTTCCCGAACCTGTTCAGAACGCCGCTGCGGGAAATAATCGCGCCAGAGTCGGACTTCAACAGGCTGTGCCACACCACCGTTGCGGAGGTCAGGGACAAGAGCGGAAAATGCCGGGACTGCAAATACATCGACAGGTGCGCGGGAGGCTGCCGGAACGGTGCGTTAATGGCAGGTGACAATTACTACGCTCCCGATCCGGAGAACTGCAATTTCTTCGATAACGGCTGGGAGGAGCGAATTACCGCCGCCGCACAGCCCGCGTTTGAAGCGTACATAAAGCGCTGTCCGCCGAAAAAACGTGATGACATCGTGAAACCGGAAGAAACAGTCGATAACTGCCCGTAAAAGGCAGTAAAAATCATTTCAATCAGGAGGACAATACCATGTCAAAAGAAACAGCGAAGAAGCTCATAGCCGAACTTCAGACAAACGAAGAACTCAAAGCAAAGATCACGGGTATCACCGACCCCGCCGAAATGGTGAAGATAGCCGCCTCCGCCGGGTATGATGTCACCGTTGAAGAAATGCTCGAAGCCGAGAAAGAGTTCAAAGCGGAGCGGTCACAAAAAACAAAGCTGTCCGTTGACGAGATAGAATCCGTGGCAGGAGGCGAAATGTGGACTTCCGAAACCGCAAAGGACGGACACGAACTTAGCTGTGCATTCTCGTATCACCATTATGATTATCAGAAAGATGAAAATGAATGGTGCAAGGAAACACATTACTGTTCGGGACATAATAAAAAATACGAGGACCCGAGCTATTGCTGTCCGTTTACTTATGATATGGATACAAAAACTAGGTGAAGACTTAAACCATGTCAAAAGAAAACGCAGATAAGGCTCCATAAACCGTAAAAATCAAAACAACAATAATATCTATCTTAACAGGAGAACAAAACCGTGTCAAAAGAAACAGCAAAGAAGCTCATAGCCGAACTTCAGACAAACGAAGAACTCAGAGCAAAGATAGAGGGTATCACCGACCCCGCCGAAATGGTGAAGATAGCCGCCTCCGCCGGGTATGATGTTACCGTTGAAGAAATGCTCGAAGCGGAGAAAGAGTTTAAAGCGGAACAGTCACATAAGACAAAGCTGTCCGTTGACGAGATAGAATCCGTGGCAGGCGGCAGATACTGGGGCGGCGATACAAACTCAGAGGGAAAGGAACTGGGCTGTGCGGTCTGCAATATCCAAGCCGGCAATCAGGACGACACAACCGGTTGGTGTACCAAATCATATATATGTTCCGGAAACTTAAAAGAATACCAAAACCCCACACACAACAAACACGTATAAACGTATAGGTAAGTTCTGACATCAACACAGGAGGACAAAACCATGTCAAAAGAAACAGCGAAGAAGCTCATAGCAGAGCTGCAAACGAACGAAGAACTCAAAGCAAAGATCGAGGGTATCACCGACCCTGCCGAAATGGTGAAGATAGCCGCCTCCGCCGGGTATGATGTCACCGTTGAAGAAATGCTCGAAGCGGAGAAAGAGTTTAAAGCGGAACAGTCACATAAGACAAAGCTGTCCGTTGACGAGATCGAAGCCGTTTCGGGCGGCGGATTGTGGCAGAGCGATGACGGAAAGGACGGACATGAGTTGTTCTGTACGGCATCTTACCACGACTTTGATTATTCATGGGATAAAAATGACTGGTGTACTAAAAATGAGCGTATCGACAGAACGGTAATAACTACTAAGCCTGTGTGCGGAGTATCAGTAGCCGGTCCTATGCGTGAGAAGGAGATGTGCAGATATAAGTTCATTGACGAGAACGGAAAAAAACATGGAGATTATGCTGGCTGATGACCCGTATAGGGATAGGAGGAGACCATGTCAAAAGAAACAGCAAAGAAGCTCATAGCAGAGCTGCAAACGAATGATGAACTCAGAGCAAAGATAGCGGGTATCACCGACCAAGCCGAAATGGTGAAGATAGCCGCCTCCGCCGGGTATGATGTCACCGTCGAAGAAATGCTCGAAGCGGAGAAAGAGTTTAAAGCGGAACAGTCACATAAGACAAAGCTGTCCGTTGACGAGATCGAAGCCGTTTCGGGCGGCGAGTTATGGTCAAGCGAAGATGCCGGAGACGGGCACGAATTTGACTGTAAGATGTCGTATCATGATTATAAATATCAACTGGAAAAGCAGGAATGGTGCAAAAATACTCATTTCTGTGCCAATAACAATTACCCGGAGCCGAAGATCAATTACGGTGAATGATACTGTCAGACACAGAAAATAGATTCATAAGCCGGAAATATCGAAACGTCAACAACTTCAATTTTAACAGGAGAACAAAACCATGTCAAAAGAAACAGCAAAGAAGCTCATAGCAGAGCTGCAAACGAATGATGAACTCAGAGCAAAGATAGCGGGTATCACCGACCCCGCCGAAATGGTGAAAATAGCAGCCGAAACCGGGTACGATGTAACTCTCGAAGAAATGCTCGAAGCGGAACGTGAGTTCAAAGAACAGATCGCCCAAAAGACGGATGCACAGAGCGTGGAGCTTAGCGCAGATGAGCTTGAAGCTGCGGCGGGCGGCGCAACATACGATGATGCGAGCGACGGACATGAACTGTTCTGTTCACTCAGCTTTCACGACATGGAATTTGCCATAGACAATAATGAATGGTGTAAGACCAATCTGCATAAGGATAAGATTTATGACCCCAGCCAGCCCGGTCAGTTCAAACGTCAGGTGTGCGAATACAACTGGTACGATGAGGACGGTCAGCATGAAAAGTATATTTGTTCCAAAAATTACAGCTGTAAGGTAAATCAGGCTTGAGTGAACACATTGGAAAAGCGTGATATGATAACAGTTGAAAAAGGCATCCCGTACCGATATAGCGAGTTCTTCGCGGGATTTACCACTCTTTATACCGACAGGTGCGCGGAACGAGTAGCCGAAAACGGAGCTGCTTTTTTCGCGTATCTTGACGGCGTGCCGGCAGGTTATATGTTCATTGAGAAAAAGCGGGGCGTGTCTGGCATCATCCATGTCTTTACAAAGCCGGAACTGCGTGGGCGCGGCGTGATGCAGTCGCTCGTGCGTGCTGCTGTCTCAGAGTGCGAAACAGGCACCGTCACTTCCCTTTCGGACTCACATGAACACTTCCAAACGGCAGCTCACGTTTTTGAAAAGTGCGGATTTGACCGCCGTGACGGACGGTACATATACCGGTGTGACAGTGAGGATATGTGGGCGCGCTGGGACGCTTATATGCAGAAGTCCGGAAAAAGGCTCTGCGATACTCTCCGGCGGCAGGGGTATCAGACTGTCACCCTTGCGGATGCACCGGAGGAGTTATTACAGCAGTTCCGCGAGACTCCGCACAGCGAATACAAGTGTGAGCAAAATCATCAGCACCTCATACTCCCGGGTGCGGAGGTAACGCCGGAAGTCAGCGTAATGCTCACTCTCAAAGGTCGGCTTGCAGCTTACGTTTTCTCGTATATGCCGGACAGGATCAGCGCCATTTTCCAGACCCTTTCGTCTTCGGCAGCACTGCACGGCAGCGGTGTCATACTGCTTGCAATAACAGAGGGTCTTGCAAAGGTGCGTGAGCGCGGAGTCACGCGGCTCGTGTTCAGTATGGAGGAAGCCGGAGCAAGCGCAAACGCATTCCGCGAAAAAGTGCTTTCGGTACTTGTATCAAAGCGCAGCAGGATAGTAAGTTTTACATATTTCCCTAAGGAGGAAACACTCAGATGAGTGAAGAATTTATTGCGAAAGTAAGAGAGAACATCATCTCTCATCTTGATATTGATGAAGATATGCTTGCCGTATTCAGTGACGATACGATCATCTTCAATACCGGTGATGACCGCCCGAACCTCGGGCTCGACTCGATAGACGCACTGGAACTGGTGACTATGATATTTGAAGTTTTCGGGTATGACGTTCCTGCCGAGGATGTGAAAAAACTGTACTCGGTGAACGCGATAGCGGCGTATCTGAACGAGCACGGTATAACCGAATGAACAGGGTCGTTATAACCGGAATGGGAGTTCTCTGCGGAGAGATAAAGCCCTGTACCGTATATGATACTTCCGGGCTGGTGACAGACAAGTTCGGTGAGATAGACGGGCTTGACCGTAATAACAGGCTGTACGATATTATCCGCAGGACTGTCGGAGATATGCTCACCGACGCGGGGCTTTCGGCAGGTGATATTTCCGCTTACGTCGGTGATTGCCGTATGTTTTTCGGAACGCTCCTTGCCCGTGACAACGCGTTTCTCGAACACAGCAGGACGGGCGCGGACACTCTCGCAATGATGAATGAATTTGCAGTATATGCCGCCGGACTTGCAGGAGTGCGCGGGGCTGTCGATATTTCCTCCGCGTCCTGTGCGGCGGGAACGACCGCATTAGGAATGGCATTCGACTTCATAAGAAACGGCTTATGCTCCTGCGCTGTTGCGGGCGGCGCGGAGGAACTGACGCAAATAGCGGGGTACGGCTTCAACTGCCTGAGATCGCTGAGCCGCGATGTGTGCAACCCATACGATGTAAAGCGCGACGGGATAAACATAGGCGAGGGCGGCGCTTTTTTCATGCTCGAAGAACTCGGACACGCAAAGGCACGCGATGCGAAAATATATTGTGAGATACTCGGCTTTGCAAGCGGAAACGATGCTTACCACGCCACAAGCCCCGAACCTACAGGCGAAGAAGCATATCATCTGATGAAAAATGCCCTTTCAGATGCCGGTCTGTCTGCTGAGGATATAGACTACATCAACGGTCACGGTACCGGTACCGTACTGAACGACACAATGGAGACCAACGCACTCAAAAAGCTGTATGAGAATGCTGAAAAAAAGCCTTTCGTGAGTTCATCAAAAGCTCGTTACGGGCATTGTATGGGTGCATCCGGTGCTGTGGAACTGGCTGATGTTATCCGCTCAATGCATTCCGGAGACCCGATAGTTATGCCGAACCTCACAGAGCCGCTCGATTGTTGTGAAATGTACAATGCCCCGGAAAGCGTCGACATGGAATTCGCTATGTCGAACAGCTTCGGCTTTGCGGGAAACAGCGCAAGCATAATTATCAGAAGGTGGGTGAGCGAATGACTGCATACATAGAAAGTATCGGTGTTATATCACGGTGTTCGCAGTCCGCTGACGATCTATCGAAGCTTCTTAACGGAGGCGAATGTGATTTTTCTGATCTGCCGATAGAGTTTTGTTCGCAGATACCGCCCGCAAAAATGCGCCGTAACAGCCGATATAACAAGCTCACCTGCACAGCAGCAGACAACGCTGTACGGGAAGCGCGAATATCTGAAACGCTTGACCGCCGCAGGATAGGTACAATAATATCCACAGGCTACGGTTCGAGCGTGTATTATTCACAGTTTGCCGATACTGTGGCGGGGGGCGTCCCCGGACTTTGCAGTCCCGCGATATACTCCGGAATGGTGCCGAACGCGTGTGTTGGGCAGATATGTATTCTGAACGGATTCAAGGGCGCAAGCACGGTGCTGACCGGAGGCGACCCGCTTGAATACTCGGCGCTGCTTCTTTCTGCAAATAAAGCCGATATGATACTCTGCGGCGCTGTCGAGGAATACAACGCGGAATTGTACAGCGAGCTGCGGGAGCTTGAAACGCTGAAAAGCTGTGAGATTTCCGAGGGGGCGGCTATGCTTGTACTGTCACGCGAAAAAACAGAGAAAAGCATCTGTAAGATCAGCGGCTTCTCGTCCGGCTCACTCGGCAAAAGTCCGCTGCTGCACAGACTTGATAACAGCACTGCGGATATTGTTTCGGGTATTCTGAAAAAGTATGACTGCGCTCCCGATGTGGTATTTACAGCTGCAAACGGTTCATATTTTGATGATATCGAAAGTACGGCGATAAAGTCGGTATTCCCTGGAGCGGAGCTTGCTGCACCAAAAAAATGGGCAGGCGAAACTCTCGGCTGCGGGTATATGATGAACGCGGTGTTCGCGGCTGCCGCAGTAAATTGCGGAAAATACGGTAAGGTGCTTGTAACGGGTGTTGACCTGATCGGAAATTATTGCACTGTAATGATCGAAAGGGCATAGAGCATGGGAATACTGGGAGGAAAAAAGGTGCTTGTAACCGGCATTTCCGGCGGCATCGGATATGCCTGCGGGAAGCTGTTCATTGCCGAGGGCGCGGAAGTTCTCGGTTCATACCGTACTATGAAACCGGAGCTTGAAACGCTGGGAGCGAAGCTGTTCGCACTCGACACGAAAGAACGTGAGAGCATTACAAAAACGGTCAAAGCGGAGATACGCTCATTCGGCGGTATAGACGCGCTTGTGAACTGCATAGGCATCACAGCGCCGGAACCGCTGTTTGCGGCAGACCCCGGCAAATGGGAAAATATCATTGAAACTAACCTGTTTTCCGCAATGCGGATAATGCAGGGAGCGATAGTTCCGCTGGTGAAGAAAGGCGGCGCAATAGTTAATATAAGCTCGGTGTTCGGTATCAGAGGCGGTATCGGGCAGTCGGGCTATTGTGCATCAAAGGGCGCGCTGGACGCAATGACGAGAGCGGCGGCTCTGGAGCTTGCAGGAAAGAATATCCGTGTGAACACCGTTGCTCCGGGATTTGTCGAGACTGACATGACTGCGGGTTCTGACGAAAAATTCCGTGAGGAACGCATAGCGGAAATACCGATGAAGCGCTTCGGAAAGCCGGAGGAAGTCGCGGAGCTGTGCGCGTTCCTGATAAGCGACAAGGCGAAATACATAACAGGTCAGTCGTTCGTTATCGACGGAGGACTTACGGTCTGACAAGAGCATGAATGGCTGTATAAATGCGTAAAGGGAGGATCATTGCAATGGCTGAACAGACCTCAAACAAACCAAAGAATAAAGTGCCGGAAAGGATCTCTTCTCCCGACCAGCTTTCCGAATGTCTGCACGCGACCGACCCCGGCGCGTGGATAGTGCTCGGCATAGTGCTGCTTCTGCTTTCCGGGATACTTGCGTGGAGTGTTTTCGGCAGTCTGGAGACCAGTGTTGTCGGTGTGGCGGATGTAAGTGACAGTACCGCTAAGATCTACTATATTGAGGAAGCGATCGGTAAGATAAAACCGGGTATGACGGTAAAATTCGAGACACAGACAACCGAGATCACTGATGTGATAAATACCGAGTACGGTGATGAAGTGGCTCTCGCACCTGTTGCGGCAGATGACGGGATATATGATGTGAGGATCGTCACTGCGGGGGTACACCCGATAACATTCCTGCTTAACTGAGGAAGGAGCGTTACAATGACTGAACAGACTTCAAGCATTTACAGAAAAAAAACGCTTGACAGGATATCCTCTCCCGAACAGCTCACCGATTATCCGCGGGTGACGACTGTGGGTATCTGGGCTGTACTGGCGGCAGCGGTGCTACTTATCGCGGGTATAGCTGTGTGGAGCTTTTCAGGCAGGATAGAGACTGTCGTGACCGGCACTGCCGAAGTAAAGTCCAGTGTTGCCGAGATCTATCTTAACGACAGCAGCATGAGTGTAATGGCTGCCGGTCAGACAGTGCGTTTTGGCTCAAAGAAATTTATGATAAACGATGTGATGTTCGATGAAAACGGTATTCAGTGCGCTTTCTCGACAGCCATGGTCAAGGACGGCGTTTACGAGGTACAGGTAGTCCTGCGATCCTTAAAGCCGATAGATTGTCTTTTCAACTGGGGTTAATAATAATGAGCAGAAACAGAATACCGCCGACGCTTACGAAGGGCGCGGCAAGGGTGCCTGTGGTCATGCAGCTTGAAGCGCTTGAATGCGGCGCGGCATCGCTTGCCATGGTCATGGCTTATTACAACAAATGGGTGCCGTTGGAGCAGGTGCGTCTGGACTGCGGCGTTTCCCGCGACGGCTCGAAAGCGAGCAATATCTATAAAGCTGCAATGACATACGGGTTTGATGTCGAGGCATTCAGCACAACTCCAAAGGTTTTGAAGAAGGACGGAAAATATCCCTGCATAATCCACTGGAGCTTCAATCATTTCGTAGTGCTGGATGGCTTCAAGGGAAAGTATGCCTATATCAATGACCCGGCGCGTGGTTTTGTGAAGGTTTCCGAGGAAGAGTTCGACCGGGAGTTTACAGGAATAGTGCTTGAATTTACTCCGGGAAAGGACTTTGTTCCGAGCGGAAAGCCGCACAACACCATTGATTTTGCGCGAAAAAGACTTTTCGGCGCAGGCTCTGCGGTGGTTTTCGTGATGCTGACTACCGTGATTGGCTATCTGTTCGGTATTGCAAATTCCGTGACTTCCCGGATATTTATAGATCAGCTCCTGACCGGAGAAAACCCGCAATGGCTGCTGCCCTTCATCTCTGTTATGGCACTGCTTGCGGTCATACAGATCACGGCTGCGTGGGTCCAGGCGGTGTATTCTCTCAGGATACGCGGCAAGATGGCGGCGGTGGGGAGCACGTCATATATGTGGAAGGTGCTGCGCCTGCCCATGGAGTTCTTCTCACAGAGACTTGCGGGCGATATACAGGGGCGGCTTTCACTGAACGCTTCAATTGCCGGTACGCTGGTGGATACCTTTGCTCCGGTGGTGCTGAATACCGTCATGATGGTATTCTACCTTGTGCTTATGCTGCGGCAGAGCCCTCTTCTTACGCTGATAGGGCTTGCGGCGCTTGTGATAAATATTATCATGGCACGATTCATATCAAACAAGCTTATCAATATAACCCGCGTGCAGATGCGGGACAGCGCAAAGCTGCTCTCTACCGCTGCAAGCGGCATAGATATGATAGAAACAATAAAATCCACGGGAGCGGAAAACGGCTTTTTTCAGAAATGGGCAGGATATCAGGCTTCCGTGAACACACAAAACATAAAGTCCGCAAGAATGCGTGCCTTTGTCGGCGGGATACCGTCGTTCTTATCCGATCTGTCTGGATATGCCGTGCTTGCGCTGGGGGTTTACCTTACTATGCAGGGCAGCTATACGCTGGGCGGAGTCATGATGTTTCAGGGATTTCTGAACTCGTTTATGTCTCCTGCGATGACGCTTATCTCTGCCGGACAGTCGCTTCAGGAAATGCGCACTCAAATGGAGCGCGTCGAAGACGTAATGAAATATCCCGAGGACGAAGCCATTAACGGAAATGAGTCCGGAGACGCGGCTTTCGGCAAGCTCAGGGGCGAGCTTGAACTTAAAAATATCACGTTCGGCTATTCGAGACTTGAAAAACCGCTGATAGAGGATTTTTCCCTGAAGTTGAAGACCGGTCAGAGGGTAGCTCTTGTCGGCGCGTCAGGAAGCGGCAAATCCACGGTCTCAAAGCTCATATCGGGTATGTACAAGCCGTGGAGCGGTGAGATACTCTTCGACGGAAAGAAGAGAAGCGACTATCCGCGTGAGGTAATGGTGGGTTCTTTGGCAGTTGTGGATCAGAACATAATCATGTTCGACGATACCATAGCCAATAACATCAGAATGTGGGACGACTCCATTCAGGATTTTGAAATGATAATGGCAGCAAGGGACGCACAGCTGCACGACGATATCACAAAACTTCCGGGAGGATATCAGCACAGACTGATAAACGGCGGCAAAAACCTGTCCGGCGGTCAGCGCCAGCGCATGGAGATAGCCCGCGTACTTGCGCAGGATCCTACCATAGTAATAATGGACGAAGCCACGAGCGCCCTCGACGCGAGGACGGAGTATGATGTGGTGAATGCTATACGCAATCGCGGTATTACCTGTGTGGTGATAGCGCACAGGCTTTCCACAATTCGTGACTGTGACGAAATAATAGTGCTGGATCACGGTAAAGTTGCGGAACGCGGCACACATGAAGAACTGATGAAACTTGGCGGAGCATACGCCGATCTTGTCGCAAGCGAGTAAGGAGGCAAGACGATGGGCTGGTTTGAAAATCAGATTGAAGAACGTCGGGCTGCCGACCAGCAGATACTGGAAGAATCCTTTGTGAAGATCGCGGGGGTGGTACTCGGACAGCGCACCGCAAACAGAATAAAGGACGAATGGATAGTTACCAAGGGCGCTGTCGACGAGATACTGAAATACTATCATTACAAGCCTGTGGAGGTGCCGGAGAACATCACTGACCTCGATGAGCACCTGGATTATTCGCTGCGTCCCTACGGGCTTATGAAGAGAAGCATAGTTCTTACCGAAGGTTGGTACAAGGACGCGTACGGACCGATACTCGCATTCACGAAGGAACAGGGACTTCCGGTAGCGTTGCTACCGGGAACGTTTATGGGGTATTACTATACAGATCCCGGTTCACATAAACGCATCAGGATCACTGCGCGGACAGCAGGTCTGTTTGATACCGACGCATTCTGTTTTTATCGCCCGCTTCCGCAGAAAAAACTGGGGATCCCCGATCTTCTTCTCTATATGAAGCGCTGTATCACTTTAAGCGATGCAGCGATAATGACAGGAGGTGCGCTTACTGCTACACTGATAGGAATGCTGCTTCCGCGGATAACCCGCACGATCACGGGTCCGGTACTCGATGCGGGCACCACCGGGAACCTTATCAGTATCGTTATCTGCATGGTATGTGTGATGATCTCTTCCCATCTGATAAGCGGCATAAATGAGCTGATACAAAGCAGACTCAATGTCAAGATAGCGCTTGGTGTGGAAGCGTCTATGATGATGAGACTGCTCTCGCTCCCCGCAAGCTTTTTCCGCGGGTACAGCCCCGGTGAGCTTACCAACCGTTCCGGTTCCGTGAACCGGCTCTGTGCCTCGCTGCTGAGTATGGTCACGCGGACAGGGCTCAGTTCCATAGTCTCGCTGCTGTATATAGGTCAGATATTCAATTTCACGCCCTCACTGGTTCTGCCTTCGCTGGCTGTGATACTGATAACCGTGGTGTTCTCTGTTGTGACTACGCTTGTTCAGGTACGCATCAGCCGTGTGCAGATGGACCATTCCGCGAAAGAATCAGGCATGAGCTACAGCCTTATCACGGGTGTGCAGAAGATCAAAATGGCAGGGGCGGAAAAGCGTATGTTTGCAAAATGGCTCGGTATCTATGCGGAAGGTGCGGAGCTTGCGTATGACCCGCCTACCTTCATCAAGATAAACTCCGTGATATCCACCGCCATAAGTCTGTTTTCAAATATCCTGCTGTATTATCTTGCGGTAAAAAGCGGGGTTGGGCAATCCGACTATTTTGCTTTCACCGCTTCCTACGGTATGCTCACCGGTGCATTTATGTCAGTGTCCGGTATCGCGCTTTCCGCCGCGCAGATACAGCCGATCTTTGAAATGGCAGAACCATTTCTGAAAAATGAACCGGAGACTACCGAGGGAAAAGAGATCGTCACCGGCATAAGCGGCAAGATCGAGCTTAGCCACGTATCATTCCGGTATTCCGACGATACTCCGTATATTCTTGACGATATCTCACTTAAAATACAGCCCGGCGAATATGTGGCTGTCGTGGGAAGGACCGGCTGCGGCAAATCCACACTTGTGCGGCTGCTGCTGGGGTTTGAAAAGCCGGAGAAAGGTGTTATCTTCTATGACGGCAAGGATATGAACAGCCTTGACCTTCCATCTCTGCGCAGAAAGATAGGAACGGTCATGCAGGACGCCGGACTGTTCCAGGGTGACATATACGCAAACATCGTCATTACTGCCCCCCAGCTGACTCCGGACGACGCGTGGGAAGCGGCGGAAAAGGCAGGTATAGCCGATGATATCCGCGCTATGCCAATGGGTATGAACACAATGATATCAGAAGGTCAGGGCGGCATAAGCGGCGGTCAGCGTCAGCGTATCATGATCGCCCGTGCCATAGCTCCGAAGCCTAAACTGCTGATCTTTGATGAAGCTACGAGCGCTCTTGACAACAACACCCAGAAGCAGGTGTCCGAGTCTCTGAATTCCATAGGCTGCACCCGTATTGTCATTGCACACCGTCTGTCGACCATTCGTCAGTGTGACAGGATACTCGTTCTTGACGGCGGCAGAGTTATCGAGGACGGTACCTATGATGAACTGATAGAAATTAAAGGCTATTTTGCAGAATTAGTGGAGCGTCAGCGGCTTAATACAGCAGAATAATGCTTTCAACCGAAAATAATTGACTTTTCAGCTTTTCTGATATAATAACTGCGGTTTTTGTACCCGATTTTTATTGTCATAGAATTTACTATTTTGCGAAAAAGCGAGACAGGGTTTCCTATCTCGCTTTGAATTTGTCAATAATACTTGACACATTTCTCTGGAACAGAATGAGGTACTGAAAGCAGAAGAAAGAAGTAAAAGAAGATATCATGGCATATTGGTGCATGACTGCTGGTCTCCTTATTGAAAGCTTAGTGGAGTGACACATCAGCTTTGCTGTACTCATATTTTAAGGGAACTCAACGGTGTTACCGAGAATGCTCCCGTCATCTTTTCCGGAACCTTCGCCCTGCCGCAGAGGATAGCCTGCGCCGTCTCCGGCAGATTGCGGAGAAACTCCGAGAGCTTCCACGTGAATGTCTCCCACTTATTGTAAGCCGCGTCAAAGCGTATCACGTTCCTGCCCCATTCTTCCGCCGCCACAGCTACGGTCTGATCAAGCAGGACGGTCTTGCCGCTGCCGTAGAACGCCGATATGTACAGTATATTTTTGGTTTTTAAAGCTTCGCCGATCTCGCGTATCTTTTCTGTTCTGATAATTATGTTTTCTTCCATAGTCTGTCCGTCTCCGCAAACGCAAAAGGGCATTTCAGCCTTTTCTCAAAAACTGCATAAATTCTTCCATAAAATTATATCACAAACAGCAATTCCGCGCAACTGTCCAAGTGGTCAGTAAGCGGTAAAATCGGGCTTTCGGAGCATTTACGGTTGGCTTTAATTCGTTTCGGGCACGAAAAATGATGTTAATAATTTTGCCAAATACGCACAATAAGATCGCAGAGATTTCTCTGTTTTGACGGTGGATTTTGGCTGTTTTCGGAAACTTCTCAACGGTTCGATGAGATGAAGATCCCGGGCATT
>JAGBLA010000187.1 GCA_017635675.1 Ruminiclostridium sp. | reverse complement strand
CTTGCGCGGCAGACGGAAAAGCAGGCGGGGACGGTCACGCAGTGGTGGATTCCACATACAGCTATATGACCTGCACCGACCCGAAAACCGGCGATTACAGCACGGTCATCACAAACACTACCGACAGTCCCATAACATACACATTTAATGTGACCGGAACGGAGAAAGCCGGAGTTCCCGTGAATGTATGGGAGACAAAGGGAACTTCCGGCGGCGCGTGGAACGAGAATTATTTCAGACTGCGCGAAACGATATCTCCCGAAAACGGCAGTTTTAAAGTCACAGTTCAGCCCTATTCGATGATAACGCTGACAACGCTTGATACCGAGCGCGGCGAGTTCAGGGAATATGAGAGCAGCCTGCTTGAACTGCCTTATACCGACGATTTTGAGTACAGCGATGAGTACCTTGCCGCACGCGGAGGCGCTCCGCGCTATACCACGGACGAGGGAGGAGCATTTGAAGTCACTGAACTTAACGGCAATAAGGTTCTGATGCAGAAGATAACCGAAGCTGCCCACGCCGAAGAATGGGGCAGCACTCCCTCACCCGTCACTAATTTCGGTGATGACCGCTGGTTCAACTACTCCGTGAGCGCGGACGTAAAGTTTGCGGACAGCGGGGATCCCGACAAGAACAGCACCGCGGTCGGACTGCGGTATAACCTTGCCGACAGCGGAGCGAGCGGCTGGAGATTACAGCTGAATGAAGTCGGAGAATGGCGGCTGCGGATAGGCGCAAAGCCTGTTGCAACGGGAACTGCCGTGCTGAAAGACGGCTGGAACAGCATAAAAATAGAAGCCGTGAACAATACCATACGCGGCTATGTGAACGGCGAACTTGTCACGGAAGCGGACGAAAGCACCGAGGGATATATAATGCAGTCCGCCGGACGTGCCGCACTGTACAGCAGCTATTACAACAACTGTTTCGATAATGTCAGAGTTGAGCCTGTTGAGGGCGCGGAAACATACATTACCCGTCTTGACGATACCGACGACGGGATAGCTTATACTGGCGACTGGTCGCACAGCACCATGGACAGCTTCAAGAACTACAAACGAACGATATCCGCAGGGAACTCCGGTGCGTCAGTGGATATACAGTTTGACGGTACCGGTATTGTGCTTGTCGGCGCGGAAAGCGGAAATGCTGTCATTGACACGGTGCTTGACGGCAATGCAAAGGACGATGCTTTTGCAGTCACCAAAACTTCCAACAGGCAGGCTTTCTATGCAGTTTACGGGCTTGAAAGCGGACATCACACGCTCATTGTTACGGTCAGCGAAGGCACTCTGATACTCGACGCGGCGGAGGTGATCCTTGACAGCGCGCAGGCGGAAAAGCTGCTTGCTTCCGAGACGGAGGAGACTGAACCCATAATAAAAGATACACCTGTACAGAGCGAGGAGGTCACCTATGAAAGCCAAGCGCCGGAAACCGATCCCGAACCGACAGTAACCCAAAACGAAAATGAGAGCGGGAAAGACAGTTCAAGTCCGCTGATACCGATAGCGATAGGTATAGGCGCAGCGGCAGTTGCGGTAATCGCTGTCGCGCTCTTAAAGCTGAAGAAAACCAACCATTAAGCCCGCACGGCGGGCTGCGATTCCGTGGGGCGGCTATCCGCTCTACGGAGTTTTCTTCCTCGCAGCCGTTATTATCTTCTTATTAAAAGCATTTCCATTAAGCCCGCACGGCGGGCTGCGACTCCCTGGGGCAGCTATCCGCTCCACGAAGTTTTCTTCCTCGCAGTCGTTATTAATATGCTAACGACACTTCTCGGATAGTTTTCATTGTTTTCTAAAAACTTTATCAGAAAACTTTGTGAATATCATAGAAAAAAACGCCCGCATTTGCTGTTCGGAGAAG
>JAGBLA010000186.1 GCA_017635675.1 Ruminiclostridium sp. | reverse complement strand
TTGTTCCATATCATTATCTCCATTCTATGATAACACTATTATACCACTTTTTAAGAAATTTTCAAGCCCTGTTCCGGTTGACATTTATCATGATAGGTGATATAATTATAAAGATAAATCGGTATTTGGCGCGACGGCGCCTCCGGATCCGTATGTTACTTTTCATCAGAGAAATGGTTTTCTGCCTCGCAGCCGTTATTCTCTGCTGTGATAAATCGGAATTTGGCGCGACGGCGCCTCCGGATCCGTATGTTACTTTTCATCAGAGGAATGATTTTCTGCCTCGCAGCCGTTATTCTCTGCTGTGATAAATCGTGTAATAATTGTTACTAATATAAATCGGAATTTAGCATTGGAGAGTACCGATGGATTTGATTGAAGAATATATGTCTATTGCGATAGAACTGGAAAAACTAAATAAATCAGGACTATCATCAAAAAAAGATGTTAAACGAAATAATCACTTAGCCGATAAATTACGTCATATCGCAAAAACAATTGAATCAGAAAGACCTGATATAAAAGGCAACTTTGCTGATTTGATTTTTCACGCTAATTCTAATGTTAGGATATGGTGCGCACATCATATGCTGGAAATAATGACATATCAAAGCGAACAAAAAAGAAATGCTTTACAAGAAATAGTAGCTTGTTCATCTGATAACTATGGTGAAAAATTGTGGCTAAAAGAGTGGTATGATAAACACCCAAATGATAAATTCTTAATATAAATTCTGATTTTTCTTAGCAGGATATAACGGCTGCGAGGCAGTGAGTGACCGACTTATGAAATCACCACACGGAATCGGTGGCGCCGTAGCGCCAAATATAACAGGAAGGTGACAAAATGCACAAGGAATTTCTTATGGGAAATGCCGCAATTGCGCGCGGAGCGATAGCGGCAGGGCTGAACCTCATATCCGGCTACCCCGGCACCCCCTCCACCGAGGTGCTGGAGACCTCCGCGAAATGCAACGACGGCTCGATGTATGTCGAGTGGTCGGTGAACGAGAAAGCCGCACTGGAGCTTGCGGCAGGAGCCGCTTACTGCGGCGCGAGAACTATGGTGACAATGAAGCAGGTGGGACTTAACGTAGCGTCAGACCCGCTGATGAGTCTCGCTTATATCGGCGTCAAGGGCGGAATGGTGATACTCGTGGCGGACGATCCTGGTCCCATTTCCTCACAGACAGAGCAGGATACCCGCACTTTCGCGGCGTACTCGAAGCTTCCCTGCTTCGACCCGTCCTCGGTTCAGGAAGCTTACGACATGATCGGTGAAGCATTCGAGCTTTCCGAGAAATACGGCACTCCGGTGCTGTTCAGACCCACGACCCGCGTCTGTCACGGCTACGCTTCCATTGATGTGAAAGACGTGAACGAGTACAAAAAGGTGCAGCCGGAGGGCTTCAAGCGCGACCCGTCCAAATGGGTGATCTTCCCCCGTCTGTCATACAACGCGCATATCCGCATAGAGGACAGGAATGTGAAGCTGTCCGGGGAACTGTCGGAATACCCGCGCAACATCATTATCCCCGCAAAGGACGGCTCCTGCCGCAAGGGTATTGCTACCCACGGCATAAGCTTCACCTACGTCACCGAGGCTCTTGCGGACAAGCCCGCGCCCCGCGTTATGAAAGTAACTACCCCGTTCCCGTTCCCTGAGCAGGCTGCGCTCAGGTTTCTTGACGGGCTGGACGAGGTGCTGTGTATAGAGGAGCTTGACCCTGTTATCGAGCGGGAACTCACATACATCTGCGGCAAGCACGGACTGAATGTGAAGATACGCGGAAAGCTTACCCATGACGTGAAGAACGCCGGTGAGAACACCTGCGGTTCGGC
>JAGBLA010000185.1 GCA_017635675.1 Ruminiclostridium sp. | reverse complement strand
TTGAGAGAAAAGGAGCTATCCACGCCGTCTACTGCGTCAAACCTCCTAACCGGGCGTCAGCCCGGCTTCGTCGGCTTTCCTTGTATCCGACGCGGCTATCTCATTTTCTCTTTTCAAAGCGGTTTTTAGAGGTACCCATATATTATTCCGAAACTCTTACACAAAATGTTATACAAATTATTTACATATCTATTGCATTTTTTGGTAATATATGATATAATAGTATTATTAAATATGATAAATCACCAAGTAAGAGAAAGGAGAATGTATCTATGTATAAACTATACGAGTATCATCAGGACGATATAAAGATAGGACTGATAATAAGCGACATTGAACAATGTCTGTACATAGGAAACAAGCTATATTCCGCCAGGACAAACGCAACTCCCGAAAAACAGTACCTTGACAGCGACATCACAGGGCGCGGGCTGGTAAAAATAGAGCTTGACCCTCTCCGTACAACTATTGCGGGAGTAGAGACCGAGCCGGCTTATGTTCATGAAGAACCGGACAAATCTTCGATACTCCAGCACTGGTATTCAAGACTTCATTCATAAATACGTAATATGAAACAGCAGTACAGTTAATATCCGTACTGCTGTTTTTTCAGTTCTTATTATCTTTGTCCTTCTTTGCTATATTTGAGCTTATCGCCTGTGTTATCGTCTTGCCCGTTTTAATGGTCTTTCTTTTTGCCGATGCGGTTATACTGCGTACCTTCTGTATAGAGTTCGTTATACTCGATATCGACGAATACAGTATCTCCTGCGTCTTTGTCTCGCGGCTCTGAGTAATTCCCTGCCTGTAATTCTGCATCACCACGTAATAACGGTTGAACGCGTTCTTGACCGCGTCCTCCCATGAAAGGTAAACATCATTCATGGCGTGCTCTCCCATTACTTTGAGGGAGTCAAGATGCGACGCGGCATGGATAAGCTCCTTCGATATAGCGAACGGGTCATTATCGGTGAGTATCGCATTCTGATAGTTCGTAAAGTCCTCCGCGGCGCAGCTCCCCTTTATCAGCAGACTCGGCAGCCCGCATGCCGCCGCTTCACGGACAACTATACCGTTCGTATCATACACCGACGGGAAGAAGAACAGATCCGCAGCGGTGTAATATACTCTCAGCTCATTCCTGTCATTTATAGCCCCAGCAAACCTAAGCTTATCGGTAAGCCCCAGCTTTTCCGCCTCGGCTTTTATATCTTCTGCGTCGCCGCCGTCACCGACTATCATCATTCTGAAATCCGTGCCGCTCTCGTTAAGATACTTCAGCGACTCAAGTATCACCTTGAAACCCTTGTACCAGAAAAGTCTTCCGACAAACAAGAACAGCGGCATATCCGGCTCAATGCCGTACGCAGCGCGGAGCTCGGCAGTATCTTCGGCGCTTGCCCTTCCCTTCGGAAAATCCACTCCGTTGGGCATGATTATGTAGTTGCCCTCATAGCCTATGCTCCGCAGATTCTCGCCTGCCCCGCGGCTCACCGTCCACACTTCGTCGCAAACGGATATGTTCTGCACTACGAACTTGGTTATCTGCTTTTCAAGAAGCGGGTTATCAATTACTCTCCGTATATCCTCGTTGAATTTTGTATGATATGTCATTATAAGCGGCGCACCGTTTTTTTCTTTCAGATTGCGCGCGAAAACCGTTGACGCGAACGGACAATGGCTGTGGATAACATCGAACATACTGTTCTTCATTGCTTCGAGCTTCGACGCGCTGAACGGATAGCCCGCACGGTACCCGAGCTGCTTTTCGGTGGCAAGGCTCGAATAACGGACTACGGGAAAGTCGTAATTATCCTCCGCACCCGGATATGCCGGAGTCACGACAGTTGCGTTTCCAAGTTCACGCTGTATTATCGTCGCATAATTCTTGACTGCGGTCGCAACACCGTCTATAAGCGGCGGAAATGAATCGTTCAGCAGACATATATTTAATTTCTCATTCATTTCTCTCTCTCCGTTGCTTTGTACAAATATAGTATCATAATTCAATCTATTAATCTTTATTATACTATATCTTGTAAAAAAAATCAAGTAATAAAGCCATATTTTGTGCATTCATTGTCAAAAAGTGCAGAAATATCAGAAGGCAGTTCCGAGTTAAGACTTATCTTCTCACCGGTCACAGGCTGTACGAACAAAAGACTGCCGCAGTGAAGCGCCTGCCGCCGCAGCACAGATGTATCACCGCCGTACAGATCGTCACCTATAAGCGGACAGCCGCGGTATGAAAAATGCACCCGTATCTGATGTGTCCTTCCCGTGGCAAGAATTATCTCATACAGGCAATACTTATCATTCTTCTTTACTGCCTTGAATACAGTACGGGCATATTCACCGTCATCGCGCACAGTGCGCTTTATCACGCTGTCACTTTCGCGGGCTATAGGAGCTGTTATCTCCCCGCTCTCACCGATTTTCTCCACCGCGTCTATGGCTGTCACGGCATAGTAAACCTTGTGCGGACGGCACCTCTCATCAGACATAAGCCTTGACGCTGCATATTTGTTCTTGGCTGCCGCAATGAGCCCTGAAGTATTCTTGTCAAGCCTGCTCACGGCATGAAAGCCCTGCTCAGGGTAAAGCGCAGCAAACAGGTTTTCGAGCGTATCATCGTTATGACCGTGCGAAGTATGCACAGGCATTCCCGGCGGCTTGTCAAACACGACCACATCATCGTCATCATAGGTGATGTATGCGTTCAAGGACGCGTTGGGAACAGCTCCCGACACGTCCTTGAGGGTAACGGTGATTATATCCCCGCTTTTTATGGTATCTACGGTACGTATATGCGCGCCGTTGAGCGCGAGCCCGTCCTCATTTTTGAGCATAGTCAGCAAAGCCCTGCTGTAACCCTTTCCGCGCAGAAATCCTCCGACCTGCATACCGTCATGCGCAGGGTCGATCTCATACCGTATCGTTCTCATTTTCAGGCTGCTCCTGCTTACATTCAAACCAGAAAGTCGTTCCGTTCCCCTCCTCGCTGTCAACGCCGTACTTAAAGCCGTGACATTCAAACACGCTTTTGACTATCGACAGACCGAGACCGGTACCTTTTACTGCTCGTTTATAGTTTTCCGACCTGTTTACCTTATAATATCTCTCCCAGATATAAGGAAGCTGCTCTGCGGAGATACCGACGCCTTTGTCAGCCACCTCGAAACGGACTCTCCCGGGATCACGAATATAAATCCCCACAGTTACGGTATCTACTCCCGAATAGTTGATAGCGTTTATGATAAGATTGTATATCGCCTGACCGAGCTGTTTCGGATCCGCGTTGATAAATACATTATCCTCGCATTGAAGCACTATTTTCGTCTCGTCAAGCATATTGAAACGCGAAACGATATCCCTTGTGAGAAGGCTCAGATTTATATTCCGCCTGTCCATTTCGATCACTCCGCTCTGAAGCTTTGACAGATTGAGAATATCGTTCACCAGTAAAGTAAGACGGTCGGTCTCGTCAATTATGACACCGAGATGTTTCTCTCGCTTTTCGGGATTGTTGCCCGACAGATCGCGTATCATCTCAGCATACGCTTTTATCATGGTGAGCGGCGTCCTCAGGTCATGGGATATGTTTGCAAGCAGGTCTTTTCTGAGCGTCTCCGTCTTTGCGATCTCAGCAGATGCTTTGTTAAGGTTCTCGGTAAGATTAACTATCTCGCTGTAATCGTTCGATGACGCCTGAACGTCAAAATCGCCGGTTATCAGCTTATGCGCCGAACGCGATATCTTGACTATGGGCTTTGAGATGCTCGACGAGATTATGGTTGCGGTAACAAGTGATACGAGCACTATCACAAGTGTTGACATCAGAAAGATATTCGCAAGTATCTGCGTAGTGGTACCGGTAGGTTCAAGAAAAGCGTAGATAAAGATGTATCCCACCGGGTCGTCCGATGTCCCGACATAAGTTGCCAGCAGGAATGATTCCTTCGTTTCGTCATCGACGGGAAAAAACACCATCCCTGTCTTTGAACGGCGAAGCTCCTCCACCATTTCATCGCTCACGCGGCGGTCAATGGATATGGACGAGCCTGTGGTATCGCGTGAATACGTGAACGGCAGTCCTCCGATAGATGAAACGGGAAGGTGTATCAGTATGCCGAGCTGTTTATTTCTTGCGTTTTCGTCGATAACGGTATCAAGATGCTCGGAATCCCATGCGCTTCTTATTTCAAGAGCGGTGGCTATACACTCCTGTGTCTTTATAAACCGGTATATCGCAGGCATAAGCACCACCTGCGATATAAACAGGAACATCAGTATTGCGATAGTGTAAAGGAAAAATGTCCTCCAGATCTTGAAACGAATACTGTGCCTGAACTGTTCGGTCTTCGGCTTTTCCTCGGTACGTATCATACTTCGAACTTGTAACCCATTCCTCTCAGTGTGACTATGAACTTGCGGTATTCACCAAGATTGTTTCGGAGCATTTTGATGTGGGTGTCTATCGTTCTGTCATCACCGAAGAAATCATATCCCCAAACCTCCGACAGCAGCTTGTCCCGTGTCAGCGCGATGTTCTTGTTACGTACAAGATAAAATAACAGGTCATATTCCTTCGGCGTGAGATTTGCCTTTTCGCCGTCAATGGAAACACTTCTTGCGGTGAAGTTGATCTCAAGACCCTCGAAACGCACTATCTCGGACGCGGAAGCCGAAGGCTGATTGCGTTTGATAATGGCGTTCACCCTTGCGAGAACTTCCTTCGGAGAGAATGGCTTGACCACATAATCGTCCGCGCCTATCTCAAACCCGAAAAGCTTGTCATACTCCTCGCCTCTTGCGGAAAGCATAAGCACCGGAGTATTCTTTGTCTTGCGTATCTCCTTGCAGGCGGAAAAACCGTCGAGCTTCGGCATCATAACATCAAGGATGATGATATCAAAATCCTCATTCTTTGCCATTTCAACTACCTGCATACCGTCAACGGCTTCCTTGACCTCATGCCCTTCAAATTCCGCGTATTCACGGATAACCTCTCTGATGTTCTGTTCATCATCAGCGACAAGAATTTTGTACATATATTCCTCCAGTGATGTATATTTGAGCTGCTAAAAAAAATGTCCAGTAAAGAACCGATGTTCTGTACTGAACGGGGTTTCCCTACACGGGAACAGATTAAATCAAATAATTAACAATGAAATGTTGGGAGAGGAAATTATGATTAACTCATCATTAATCATCGGTTAAGGTGTTCCCTTAACTTGTTTAAATTATAACCCGTTTATGTGACAATTATGTGATAAAATGAAAAAAATGCGAAAAAAAACAAATCTAAAACTCGAACACAATATCTCCGAGCATGAATTCGGCAAGCATGACCGAAAAGTCGCTCTTATGATCCTTACGGGGAGAATTAAGCGTAAACTCATAGTCTTTATCATCATACTCCGTTATCTCCTCCGGAGCGATTATAAAGCTGTAACCGTTCAACCTTTCAGCGTCATCACCGCCGGAGTGCAGACCTGAATCTAACCTTCCGACATGATTTGAAAGATGTGCGGGAACGGACGCATAAACGGATATGCTGCCGTTTTCGATAAATACTTCGGAGTTTCCGCTCAGCGCCTCGAATGAACAGGATATGGTCCTGATGTCATTTTCTGCCGCCGAACGGTCAAAGCCTTCACGAAGCTTCGCCTTTGCGGTGATAATAAGCTCGCCCTTGTCATTTCCGCGGAATTTCAGTTTTCCCGTTCCTTTTACCGGCAGCGACTTATACAGCAAAGCAACTGTTCCGAACACGGCTGTTTCAAGAACAGTATAATTCAGTTTGGCAACGGGACGGTCTATGTCATATTCAAACTTTATACATTTCCCGTATCGATTATTATACGGAGCAATGCAGTATTCGGTATGCCGCAGCTTTTCGGCAATGTTCACATACCTGCTGATATATTCAAGGTCAAACAGCCCCAGAACACTTGAAGACTCATCAAGTATCTGACCCGCGCTGTTTTCGAGATCATCCACAAGGCGTTTCTCTTCTCCCGTGTGTTCATGACCGCTGTTGATGAAATCTTTAAGTCTTACGAGAGTCCCGTTAATTCTGTTCGCATATCTGTTTATATTAAACAGCCGCATATACATCTCTGAATAAGACAGTTTTATATAACAATCCTCCGGGTAAGCAAAAGCCAGAGATCTGTCCGCTGAAACAGGGAGAATATCGATCCTGTACTTAATGCCTTCGGAGGTATAAGTCTGTTCATATAGCTTATGCGCCTTGGCGTGCTCCGGAAAATCCTCTCTGAACTTCTTATTTGAAAGAAACCTCTTGAAAAATGCCGGATTGTTGGTATAAATGCACTTTCCCTCGCTGTTCAGGAAACAGGTGTAGCTTAGTTTTCCCGGAGTAAATCCTTCACTCATTCTTTATCAGCTTTCTCTTGCTGCCGTTCTCATCTACTATATATGTATTCGAGAACTCAGCCATGTACCCGTTTCTCATGTATTCTCGGTATTCATTGCGAAGAGCGGTCTGCTCCGCCTTTTCATCATCGCTCAGAGGTTCTGTCTTAGATTTGCGGGCAAGAAAGTTTATACGTTCTATCTTCTTCTTATCCAATATTCATCACCATTTAAGTATCAGTTTCTCGAATGTGCGGATTTGAAATAAAGCTCTGTAAGGCACGCAAAAAGAGCCTGTTTGTCCTCATTGCTGATACTCGGGCTCTCAAATATCTGCTTGCCCTTTTCAAGATAATCGGCAGCCTCTCGTATCGAGGAGGAATCAGACTTTGAATTGAAAACAAACCTTTCCTTGCTGTCAAGGATAAGGCTCTTTGTATCGTCTGTAATGAATTCCGGAGTGACCTCAAGCTTGGCGCAGATCTTTTCAAGTACCTCCTTCTTCGGCTTTCTTGAGCCGTTAAGATAGTTGGCAAGTCCCCTGTATGTGATCCCTACGCTCTCCGCAAAATCCGTCTTGCTCATATTTCGACGCTCTATCAGAATTTCGAGTTTCTCACCTAAAAGCATTGTAAATCCCTCTCATGATACACATTTCCGGACAACGTGAACGTCTTGCAGCGTACATGTATTGTTGTTCACACAATAATTATACATAAGAACGTTCGCTTTGTCAATACAGAGTGAACATTTTTTACAAGTATTTACATTTTTCGGCATTTTAACAATAGTTTACGACTGTACGTCTTATAAAAATATGTGCACAAGCAAAATTAATTCAAAATATTCATATTTTATACATTTTATGCAGTATATTATACATATATATGCATAATTATCCTTGACATTATGAATAAATCGTGTATAATAGAATGTATCAAATATATTTTTTAAAGGAGAAACCAAAATGGCAAACGAAATCAAAAAGATAGTTCTCGCATACTCCGGCGGACTTGATACTTCTATCATCATTCCCTGGCTCAAAGAAAACTACCCCGGCTGCGAAGTAATATGTGTGGCAGGTAACGTAGGTCAGGACTCCGAGATAGAAGGACTTGAGGAAAGAGCCAAGAAGACCGGCGCTTCCAAGCTCTACATAGAGGATATCCAGCAGGAATTCGTAAATGACTTCATATTCCCCACCCTCAAAGCAGGCGCAAAGTACGAAGGTTATCTTCTCGGTACATCTTTCGCGCGCCCGCCTATTGCAAAGAGACTTGTAGAGATCGCAAAGAAAGAGGGCGCTGACGCTATCTGCCACGGCTGCACCGGAAAGGGCAATGACCAGGTGCGTTTCGAGCTTACTATAAAGGCTCTCGCGCCCAACCTCAGGATCATCGCTCCCTGGAGAATATGGGATATCAAGTCGAGAGACCAGGAGATAGACTATGCCGAAGCTCACAACGTTCCGATAAAGATCACAAGAGAAACCAACTACTCCAAGGACATGAACCTCTGGCACCTCTCACATGAGGGTCTTGACCTCGAAGATCCCGCAAACGAGCCTCAGTACAATAAACCCGGGTTCTTAGAGCTCGGCGTTTCTCCCGAACAGGCTCCCGACAAGCCCACATACGTTACCATCTCATTTGAAAAGGGCGTTCCGGTAGCGCTTGACGGCGAGAAAATGGACGGTGTTACTCTCATCAAAAAGCTCAACAAACTCGGCGGCGAGAACGGTATCGGTATCTTCGATGTAGTTGAGAACAGACTTGTCGGAATGAAGTCCAGAGGCGTTTATGAGACACCAGGCGGCACTATTCTTTATCACGCTCACGAAGTTCTTGAAACTATCTGCCTTGACAAGGAAACTCAGCACTATAAAGCCGGACTTGCTCAGAAATACGCTGATCTCGTTTATAACGGACAGTGGTTCACTCCGCTCAGAGAAGCTATGGACGCGTTTGTTGACAAGACACAGGAGACATGTACAGGTGAAGTTAAGCTGAAACTCTATAAAGGCAACATCATCAACGCGGGTGTAACATCTCCCTACACCCTTTACAGCGAGGATTTCGCTTCCTTCGGTGAGGACGATGTTTACGATCAGAAGGACAGCGCAGGATTTATCAATCTGTTCGGTCTGCCGATAAAGGTAAAGGCACTTCTTGACGAAAACAGGAACAACAAGTGATTTTTTCACAATTCAAATTTATATGAACAGCGATATATGCGGTTTTCATCCGCATATATCGGTTGTTTCTTTTAAGAAAGGTATATAAGTTATGGACAAAATGTGGGCAGGACGTTTCGCGAAGGAAACAGACAGCGGTGTAAATGCTTTCAACTCGTCGATCTCCTTTGACGGACGTATGTACAGGAACGATATAGCGGGCAGCATAGCCCACGCGACAATGCTCGGAGAAGCGGGAATAATCTCAAAAAGTGACAGCGAGGCTATAATAAAAGGCTTACAGTCAATACTCGCGGATATCGAGATAGGAAAGCTTGAGCTTGATATGAACGCAGAGGATATCCATATGTTCATAGAAGCCGAACTTACGAAACGACTCGGTGATGTGGGAAAACGTCTGCACACTTCGCGTTCAAGAAACGACCAAGTAGCTGTTGATATCCGCCTTTACCTGCGCAGTGAGATAGCTGAGATAAAGGAACTGCTTAAAAAGCTTATAACAGCTATATGCGACATTGCCGAGAAACACGCCGACACCATAATGCCGGGATATACTCACCTGCAGCGCGCCCAGCCCATAACCTTCGGACATCATTTAATGGCTTATGCACAGATGCTCCTGCGTGATATCGGAAGACTTGACGATACCGCCAAACGCATGAACGTAAATCCCCTCGGAAGCGGAGCGCTTGCAGGCACCACCTACCCTATCGACCGGTTTCTTACCACAAAGCTGCTTGGATTCGGCGAGCCGATGATCAACTCACTTGACGGAGTTTCCGACAGAGATTTCTGCATAGAGCTTGCAAGCGCCATATCGACCATAATGATGCACCTTTCCCGTTTTTCAGAGGAGATCATATTATGGTGCAGCTGGGAATTCAAATTCATTGAGCTCGATGACGCTTTCGCCACGGGTTCGAGCATCATGCCGCAGAAGAAAAACCCCGACGTTGCCGAGCTTGTCCGCGGCAAGGCTGCGCGCGTTTTCGGTGACAACATGACACTGCTCGCAATGATGAAAGGACTTCCGCTTGCATACAATAAGGATATGCAGGAGGACAAGGAGGCTATATTCGACGCGGTCGATAACGTAAAACTCTGCATCTCCACATTTACCCCCATGCTCTCCACCATGACAGTATTGAAGGACAACATGAGAAACGCCGCGGCACGCGGATTTATAAACGCTACGGATTGCGCGGACTATCTCGTAAAGAAAGGTATGCCGTTCCGCGACGCATACAAGATCACAGGAGGACTTGTTGCGGAGTGCATCGCCAAGAACACAACGCTTGAGGAGCTGCCCCTTGACTGCTACAAGGAAAAGAGCGAGCTGTTCGACAATGACCTGTATGAGGCAATAAGCCTTGAACACTGCGTCAAGTGCAGGACCTCCTACGGCGGGCCTGCTCCCGAAAGCGTAATGAAGCAGATAAAATATGTGCGTGAGAGAATATGATAACATTTGATAAAACCATTTCATTTGAGGAATACAATTATCTGCGAAGTCTCGTTGACTGGTATCAGGTCTCCGAGCGGCAGTTTATAAAAAGTATCCCGAAATCCATATTTATAACGGTAGGACGCGACAGCGAAAACGGTAAAGCTGTATCTATGGCACGTGCGGTGGGCGACGGAGGATATCACCTGCTCGTGGTTGACGTTATCGTCCACCCCGACTATCAGCGTCAGGGCATCGGCAAGCAGATGATCTCCCAGCTTATGGATTTCGTTCACACCGAATATATCGAGGACGGTGAGACTACAATGGTCTCACTTCTCTCGGCAAAGGACAAGGAGCCGTTCTATGAAAAGTTCGGATTTTTCCGCAGACCGAACGACGAGCGCGGCGCGGGAATGAGTCAGTTCTACACACAGATCGGGAATGGTGATGTATAATGATACGCGAGATAACAAACGCAGACTTTGACGGACTTTTCAAGCTTTATATGCAGCTCCATGACAACCCGTTCCCCGAAAAAGATGAGCGTGTCACCGCACTCTGGGAGCGCATACTTACCGACAAGGATCATCACATCATAGTTGCAGAGGTTGAAGAAAAGATCGTCTCGTCCTGCGTGTGTGTTATTATCCCGAATCTGACGCACGGACAAAGACCGTATGCGTTCATAGAAAATGTCGTGACCGACAAAGATTTCCGCAAAAAGGGATATGCTACCGCTTGTCTGAACTATGCCAAAGACATCGCAAAACGTGAGAACTGCTATAAAATGATGCTTCTGACCGGCTCAAAGGAAGAAAGCACGCTTAAATTCTATGAACGGGCAGGATATAACAAAAACGATAAAACTGCATTTATACAATGGATAGATGCTTAACATAAAGAAAAAAATTCATAAAGAGGAACAAAGAAATGACAAAGGTATTCATTGACGGACAGGAAGGCACGACTGGTCTCAAGATAGTCGAGCGCCTGAAAAAAAGAGCAGATATCGAGCTTATGGTAATTCCGGGCAAACTGCGAAAGGACACCGAGGAGCGAAGAAAATACATAAACGGTTCGGATTTCACTATACTCTGCCTGCCCGACGAGGCGGCTGTTGAGGCAATCTCACTCGTTGAGAACGACCACACCCGCATAATCGACGCTTCCACCGCTCACCGCATAAACCCCGACTGGGCGTATGGATTTCCCGAGCTCTCACCGGAGCACCGCGAAAAGATACGCACATCAAAGCGTGTAGCAGTCCCCGGCTGCTATGCAAGCGGGTTTATCTCAATGGCTTACCCGCTGATAAAAAGCGGCATACTTCCCAAGGATTACCCTGTTTCCGTTCACGCGGTCTCAGGTTACAGCGGAGCGGGAAAGCGCGGGATAGCGCAGTATCAGTCGCCCGAACGCGCAAAAGAGTTCGATACTCCGCGTCAGTACGCGCTCACTCAGCAGCATAAGCACCTGCCGGAAATGCGTGTTATTTCCGGGCTTGACCACGAGCCGACATTCAATCCCTATGTGTGCGATTACTTCGCGGGAATGACAGTTTCTCTCCCCCTGCACGCAAGACTTCTTGGAAAACAGGTAACTCCGACTGATATCAGAGAAATGTTCGCGGAGCATTACAAGGGCTGCAATTTCATAAAGGTCGCCGAGCTTGACGGCAAGGACGTACTGCCGGACGGTTTCATCGGCGCAAATACGCTTGAAAACACCAATAACATGGAAATAATCGTAAGCGGCAACGAAATGCGTCTTCTTATAGTTTCCCGTCTCGACAACCTCGGAAAGGGCGCGAGCGGCGCGGCAGTCCAGTGCCTCAATATAATGATGGGCATTGATGAAACAACAGGACTTGTATAAAGGAGAAATGACATGAGTGATATTATAATGGGCGAGAAGCTTCAGAAACTTACAGATACGCTCGGTATCGGGCTTGTAAGCACCGATATTGACAAATTTGTTGACGGCGGAGTATGCGCTGCCAAGGGCTGGAAAGCAAACGGTATCCACTGCGGACTTGCACACAAGGCACTTACCGACACCGAAGAAAAGTCACAGGCGGCAAATAACGCAATGCCGACAAACAAGAAGAATGACCTCGGCATGATAATGTCAGACAAGCGCGCGGCGGCAGCGGCGGTTTATACTACCAACAAGGTGAAGGGCGCACCGCTCAGCGTAACTAAGGAAAACCTTGCCGACGGCTATGCCCAGGGAGTTATAGTGAATTCGGTAAATGCCAACACCTGCAACGCCGACGGCATTGAAAAAGCGCGGAAAATGGCGGAGCTTGCCGCGAAAGCAATGGGTATCTCCCCTGCCGACATGGTAGTAGCTTCCACGGGAGTTATCGGTCAGGTGCTCCCTATCGAGCCTATCGAAAATGGAATACCCGCTCTGTACAGGGGACTTTCCTACACAGGTAACGATGAAGCAGTGAAGGCGATAATGACCACCGACACCCAGCCAAAGGAAATAGCAGTGGAGTTTGAGCTCGGCGGCAAGACCTGCCGCGTCGGCGGTATGCTCAAAGGAAGCGGCATGATTCACCCGAACATGGCGACCACGCTTACCTTTATTACAAGCGATGTGGCTATATCCCCCGAAATGGTGAAGAAAGCGCTCGACGACAATGTACAGGTAACACTCAACTGCGTGAGCGTTGACGGCGATATGTCCACCAACGATATGTGCGTGGTAATGGCGAACGGCTGTGCGGGAAACGACGAGATAACCGAAGAAAACGACGATTACGGTATCTTCTGTGAAGCGCTCTGGACAGTAATGGTGAACCTTGCCCGCATGATGGCTCGTGACGGCGAGGGCGCGACCAAGCTGATAGAATGCAACGTAAAGGGCGCGGACAGTTTTGAGACCGCAAAGACAGCGGCAAAATCCGTCATCATGTCGAGCCTGTTCAAGGCTGCGATGTTCGGTGAGGACGCGAACTGCGGACGTATCATGTGCGCACTCGGTTATGCGGATGCCGATTACGATGTAAACAAGATAGATATAGACATAGCGTCCGAGGGCGGTTATCTGAATGTCTGCAAGCAGGGTTCCCTGCTCGATTTCGACGAGGTGCTTGCGAAGAAGATACTTGTCGAAACTGACATAACGATCATCATCGATCTCAATCAGGGAGATAACGGCGCAATGGCATGGGGCTGTGACCTCACTTACGATTATGTGAAGATAAACGGAGACTACAGAAGCTGATAAAGGACGGACAAAAGAAATGGAAAACATCTCAAACGAAATCAGAGCGGGCATTTTAAGCGATGCCCTGCCCTACATTCAGAAATACAACGGCAAAGTCGTTGTCATCAAGTACGGCGGGAACGCTATGACCAATGACGCGCTCAAAGACGCGGTAATGTCGGATATCGTGCTTCTCAGCACTATCGGTGTGAAGATCGTACTCGTTCATGGCGGCGGTCCTGAGATAAACGCAATGCTCAAACGCGTGAACAAGGAAAGCAGGTTCGTGAACGGACTTCGCTACACCGACGAGGAGACTGTCGAGATCGTGCAGATGGTACTCTGCGGAAAGCTCAACAAGGACCTTGTGAACAAGCTCTATCAGCATAACGGCAAAGCAATAGGGCTCTGCGGGCTCGATAACCGCATGATAGAAGCGAAACAGCTCGACCCCGAGCTCGGACTTGTGGGCGAAGTTACCCACATCAACTCCGACATCATCAACGATGCACTTGACAACGGTTATATCCCCGTTATATCAACTGTGGCGGGCGGTGCCGACGGAAAAGTATATAACATCAATGCTGATACTGCCGCAGCCCGTATAGCTGCGGAGATGCACGCGGAAAACCTTGTACTTATGACTGACATTGTTGGTCTGCTCCGTGATAAGGACGACGAAAGCACACTTATCCCGCAGGTAGGCTTAAGCGAAGTGCCGTATCTCAAAAACCAGGGTATCATCTCCGGCGGCATGATACCGAAGATAGACTGCTGTGTTGAGGCAGTCCGACGCGGCGTAAAACAGTCTATCATCATCGACGGAAGAATACCTCACTCGATACTGATAGAGCTTCTCACCAGCAAGGGCGTAGGCACAATGATAAAATAAGAAAGGCAATACCATGAATACGATAGATAAATTCAACGAGCACGTAATGGGCACCTACGGACGGTACCCGCTCGTAATGGACAGCGGGAGCGGCGAGACTGCTTCCGACGAAAACGGAAAGAAATACATTGATTTCGGAAGCGGTATCGGCACCAACTCGCTCGGCTACTGCAATGACGCGTGGGCTGACGCGGTATGCGCGCAGGTACGGAAGATACAGCACACCTCGAATTACTACTACACAAAGGTTCAGGCGGATTTCGCGGAACAGCTTACAAAAGCCGCAGGCATGGAGAAGGTTTTCTTCGGAAATTCAGGTGCCGAGGCGAATGAATGTGCTATAAAGATCGCTCGGAAGTACAGCTTTGACAAGTACGGCAAGGGCAGACACAACATCATTACTCTTGTCAACTCTTTCCACGGAAGAACGATAACCACACTCTCCGCCACGGGTCAGGACGTTTTCCACAACTACTTCTTCCCTTTCACAGAAGGTTTCATCTTTGTGAAAGCAAATGACATCGACGACCTTAAAGCAAAGCTTGACGATACGGTATGTGCGGTAATGTTCGAGCATATCCAGGGCGAAGGCGGGGTGAACGCGCTTGACAAGGAATTCGTTGACGCGATATATGAACTGACGGCTCCTAAGGACGTACTCACGATAGCGGACGAGATACAGACGGGCGTAGGCAGAAGCGGAAAATTCCTCGCGGGCGATAATTTCGGACACAAACCCGATATCGTGACGCTTGCCAAAGGCATAGCAGGAGGACTTCCTATGGGTGCGTGCCTTACGGGAAAGAAATGCGCAGGCGTGCTTACCGCTGGAACTCACGGCTCAACATTCGGAGGAAATCCTGTATGCTGCGCGGGCGGACTTGAAGTTCTCAAAAAAGCAGCCGATCCCGCTTTCCTTGATGAAGTCGCGAAAAAAGGCGAATACTTCCGCAAAAAGCTTTGCGAGATCCCCGAAGTAGAAGGTGTCAGCGGACTCGGTCTTATGATAGGCATCACACTGAAAACCAAAAAAGCAGGAGATGTGGCGAAAGCCGCGCTTGACAACGGATTGCTTGTGCTTACCGCGAAAGAAAAGGTAAGACTGCTTCCGCCGCTCACTATAAGCTATGAAGAGATAGATGCGGGAATTGCCATACTTGCAGATATACTGAAATAAGAAAGGACAGACTTATGAAACACTTACTGAAAATGCTTGATCTCAGCACCGAGGAGATCACGAAGATACTTGACCTTGCCGATCAGCTCAAATACGAGCTCAAGAACAACATTCCCCACAGACATCTTGAGGGCAAGACTCTCGGAATGATATTCCAGAAGTCCTCTACAAGAACGAGAGTTTCGTTTGAGACAGGAATGTATCAGCTCGGCGGTCACCCGCTTTTCCTCTCGTCAAAGGATCTCCAGATAGGACGCGGCGAGCCTGTACAGGACACCGCAAGAGTGCTCTCGCGGTATCTGAGCGGCATAATGATAAGGACTTTCGCGCAGCAGGAGGTCGATGACCTTGCAAAGTACGGCTCAATACCGATAATCAACGGACTTACGGATTTCGCCCACCCTTGCCAGGTGCTTGCCGACCTTATGACGATAAGGGAGTACAAGAACAAGCTCGACGGACTTAAATTCTGCTTTGTGGGCGACGGTAACAACATGGCGAACTCCCTCACGGTAGGCTGTCTCAAGACAGGAATGAGTGTATCTCTCGCCTGCCCCGAGGGTTATCACCCGCCGAAGGAGATACTTGACTTTGCAAAGGGCTACGGTGATAAGTTTGAGATCGTGAGTGACCCCGTGAAGGCTGCCGAAAACGCGGACGTTATATACACCGACGTATGGGCTTCCATGGGACAGGAGGGCGAAGCCGAAAAGCGCAGGAAAGCGTTCGCGGGATATCAGGTGAATGACGCTGTAATGGCTGCCGCAAGACCCGACGCTATCGTTCAGCACTGCCTGCCCGCGCACAGAGAAGAAGAGATAACCGAAAAGGTGTTCGAAGCACACGCAAACGAGATATTTGATGAAGCTGAAAACAGACTCCACGCACAGAAGGCAGTAATGGTGCTTCTTATGAAATAAATCCCGGCACGGAGGAAAATATGAAAAAACTCACCGCTTTTCTGACCGCGGTCATTCTATGCTGCTGTATGAGCGTATGCCCCGCGGCTTTGGATATAAGATCGGATATCCCAACCAAAACGCTGAACAGAATACTCGATGATTACCGCGCAGCGCTGAAAAGCGGTGAATCCTATGTTTCGCTTGCCGATTACGGAGTATCGGGAAATGACGCGTACAGCGATCTTTACTCGCTTTTCCTTTTCATAAACGGCGATATAGGAAGCATCACTATCAGTAATTACAGCGAAACAATTGTTAATACAATGATCGACACGGATACGTCCGGTGCCATTAAAGGCGCAAGGCTGATATATAATGACAGATATCTGACGGACGGCGGGAAATGCGATATTGATCTTCTGAACGAGGATCGAAGACTTGTTGAGGAAAGATATCAGTACGCAAGATCTCTCGTAAAATACGGTATGTCGGACGCGGAAAAAGCGCTTGTACTGTATGAATTCATCATATCCGCCGCCGATTATCCTACCGATGAAGAGATCAACAGCGGCGGAAATGATATATACACATTTGTCGGTCTTCTCCGCGACGAAAAAGCAGTGTGCGCAGCTTATGCGAAACTGTACGCGATACTTCTCAACGACAGCGGTATCCCTGCCGTGACCGTAGAAAGCGACAGCATTGATCATGAATGGGTAATGCTCAGGATCGACGGAAAATGGTATCACGCAGACCCTACATGGGACGATTATACTTTTGAAGACGGATATACTGTCATGTGGGATCTCAACAATGACACACGGGATATCGGAGCAGCATATCTCTCCAACTTTCTGAAAAGCGACGAGGAAATTGAGAAAACCGAACACCCGGACTGGGAATTATCCAACAGCGTGAACCCGCGCAAGCTAAAAGCTGTGCCGACTTCGGGACAGTCCGGTGCTTTCTCGGATAAATTCTTTTCTTCCGATGACCCCGATATTCTGTGTTATTCAAAAATGAATTATATCAACGGCAACTGGTATTTCGTTGATATTTACTCAAACGCAATAATAAGAGCAACATACAGCGGTGACCGCGAGATCATCAGTCTCCCCGGCAACGATTTTCCGAAATACAGCTTCGGTTATGAAAACGAGCTGTATATCTGCACAGACAAGACGATTTACAGATACGATACCATAAGCGAAAAATTCAGCAAGGTCATGGAAATACCCGAGGAAAAGCATGAAACCGACTGTTTCAGCGAAATGCGGATACTTTACGATAAAATGACTCTTGTCAGCGCAAGTTATACATACGATGACAGCAATGAATACAAAAGCGCTGTTTTTACAGAAAACGAATACCCAATGTCGGATATATCCGCTATGGAAGGAGTTATCGCCCTGACCGATGATGATGAACCCGAAGCTCAGAACATCGACGGCACAGCGGTTACCGCAAATACCCGAAGTTCCCGTCTCGGACGTCCCGGCGGAAATGCCGCCTCCGACCAGCTTACCGCGGAACAGCGTGCGGCTCTTGACGCATCGTCCACTACGGGAAGAAGGCTGTCTGCCATTTTCCTTATCGTGGTTTCCGCTGTATTTATCGGACTTGCGATACTTGCAGTCATAAATGCGCTCAGGAATATCAGGAAATAAGGGGGACTCGATATGAATGAAGAAAAAAGCCTTACAGTCGTGATCGAAGAATCGGAACAGGAGACCCGGGTACCGCTTATATTCCAGGTGGTAGTCGAGCTTGTTATCGGCGTATTCCTTATCCTATACCGCGACATGACCACAAGCATACTTTTCATCGTGGTCGGTGCGCTTATGGTATGCTACGGCGTGTTCGACCTTATCGCGTTTATCACCAATAACCGCCCGTACAGCTTTCGCCGCGGACTTACCACGGGAGTTCTGATCACTATAATAGGCGTCGCTTTCATAGTCCAGGCTGAAGCGCTGCAAAACCTCCTCGCTATAATAATCGGTGCGCTTATACTGATAGAAAGTATCGTCAACTGCCGCAGAGCACTCATAATCAAAAATCTCGGTGCGGACAAGTGGTATGTGCTGTTCATAGCGTCCTTTGCAGTGATCATATTCGGAATACTTATCTGCATCTACCCCAATATTTTCGGAGAACTGATCTCGCTAATAATGGGCATCGCAGTGCTGTTTGAAGCTGTGCTTGACATTATCGCGATATTCGGAATGATGTCAAGGCGAGGAAAGCTTAAAAAGAGCGGAAAGTATCAGCAGCCTACCGAAACCTCAATAATAGACATTCAGCCGAAATGACCGACTTTCAACACTTTCTCCGCCCATTTTCATACAGTTTTCACAAAAGGCTGTTATTATGGTAAATGAAAGGAAAGGTGACCTGTGTATGAATTCAATAAAGCGTTTCAAAAACCTGCTTAGCATACTGATGCTCTATGCCTCAAATCTTATCGTCAACGACAGGGTCATCATTCAGCGCGAAACGCCTTTCACAGATGTGAACCGAAGAATTACCAGAAAGGTATTTCCAAAGCTCACGACAAGCGAAAAACAATAACAAGACTCCCGGTTTCCGATGAAACCGGGAGTTTTTTCATAGTATAATGCAGATAAGTCCGCCGCAGCCCTCATTGATTATGCGCTCTATCGTCTCGCGGAGCTTCGAGCGCGCGTCCGCGGGCATACGGAACAGCTTGTTGCGCAGACCCTCGTTCACAAGCTCATGCAGCGATTTCCCGAAGATGTTGCTTTCCCAGAGCTTTATCGGATCCTCCTCAAATTCATTGAGCAGATAACGTATCAGCTCCTCGCTCTGCCGCTCCGAGCCTACTATCGGCGAGACCTCGGTCTCGATATCCGCCGACATCATGTGTATCGACGGTGCGTGCGCACGCAGACGCACTCCGTACTTACCACCCTGCTTGACTATCTCGGGCTCTTCAAGACTTAACTCGCCTATATCCGGCATTACTATGCCATAGCCCGTAGCCTGAACCTCGTCAAGTGCGTTCTTTACTTTCTCATAGCGTTTCTTCACTGACGCGAGCTCTATCATACACGGCATAAGATCAGCCTCATCGTGAAGCTCCAGCCCCGTGGCTTCACCGAGTATCTTATAGAAAAGGTCGCTTTTGAGCGTTAAGGATATGTATCCTGCACCTTTGCCGAGGTCTATCTCTTCGACGGAACAATCTTCGATGTTTTCGTCGGAAATGCTTCCTGTTATCTGCTTTATCTCGCCTACCGAAGTTATTCCCGACGCAGCGTTCTTTATTGCCGCGAAAAGCTCCTTTTTCAGCCAGTGATCCTTGTCAAGCGCGTTCACCCACTTCGGCATTCTTATGCAGATCTCTTTCACGGGAAACTGTAAAAGCACCTCGGTAAGTATCTGCTTTACCTCTTTCTCCCCTATCTCGGTGCAGTTGAGCGGCATGACAGGCTTGCCGTATTCCTCGGACAGTCTTTCTGCGAGAGCTCTGCTCTCCTCGCTTTCCGGCTCGCGGCAGTTGAGTATCACCGCAAACGGCTTATTGATATTGTTGAGCTCGTCAATTACACGTTTTTCGGCTTCCTCGTATTCCTCGCGCGGAATATCGGTGATGCTGCCGTCGGTGGTTATGACAAGACCTATGGTACTGTGCTCATTAATGACCTTCTGGGTACCTACCTCCGCAGCCATATTGAATGGTATCTCGGTATCGAACCACGGTGTCATGACCATGCGCGGCTGCTCGTTCTCAATATAGCCGATAGCGCTGGGAACTATATACCCAACGCAGTCTATCAGCCGCACGTTCATGTATGTACTGTCATCGAGCTTGACCGACACCGACTCCTCGGGAACGAATTTCGGCTCGGTGGTCATTATCGTCCTTCCCGCCGCTGACTGCGGGAGCTCATCTACCGCCCGCTCACGACGAAAGCTGCTCTCGATGTTCGGTATAACGATAGTCTGCATAAATTTGCTGATAAAAGTTGATTTTCCCGAACGTACGGGTCCGACTATACCGATATAGATATTTCCCTCAGTCCTTTGCGAAATATCATAGTAAATTGATCTGTTCATTGTATCTTCCCTTTCGTGCATTATGATTTATCTCAGACTATCGGAATCAGTATCATTCCCGTGACTTCCGACGCTTCCCCGTCAAGCTCGTTCTCGGCGATTATCGCCGCAGCTGAGGTATTGTACCGCTTGGATATGTCCCAGACTCTTTCACCCTTATCTGCGAAATACAGCCGCAAAGCGTAATCCTTATCCTTTTGTTTCGGCTTATCCTCGTTCACGGTTATCTCGTTGACCGCGTTCACGGTATCGGCATGGCACGCGTTACCTATCACATTTATCTGCGCACGAAGCTCAACGGTGTTATCTCCGGTTATCCCATAGCTGACCCCGGAAACATAGGTACAGGGCGAAACTGTAAGTGTATCTCCCGACGGTACAGCTGTGCTTAAATCCACACTCTCGTTTTTGTCGATAACTATCGGCGTGCCGTCATCCGATCTTCCTGTCATGCGGAAAAGAGTGCGGACATTTATCTTCGCATTCCCGTCATCGGCGGCACCTACCGTGATACCTGTTATAATGCACTGCGCGTCGTATATCTCGCCTATGATGCCGTCGGGGTACTGTGCGTCAGTCTTTATGCTCTGCTGTATTGTCACAGCTCTCGGAGCGCTTTCGAGCTTTACGGGAGTTACCGTAAATGAAGACTCATAGTCAGTTGAGTACAGGTCATCTACAAGCTTTATCTGCGTTTCTCTGTAAGCGTTCACCTTGCAGTCAACAGTCATATCACAGGCGAATGTGCGGTTCTCGCCGCTCTCGTCCTGCTTGACATCAAGGGAAAGATCCATTATATCCAGCTCGGAGGTTATTATATGCGAATCGGTCACTCCGTTCATGTCCACTATGCGGCTTAGAGGTACAGACGCTTCCATGACCTCCACCGACGACTCACCGGAGCTGTTCTTTATAACATACAGGGCTTTGATATTCGCTTCGCCCTTTACTACGACCTTGTCGGCAATGATCTTTGTATCGCTGACGACCGCCGTACACTCGGAGGATATGACCGCGGTTATGCCGCCGCCAGCGCCTGTTTCTATATCCTCGCGGACAATGAACTGTGAGCCGCCGCTGAGCCTGTCGTCGCATATCCCGATGCTGCGGGTGCTGACTTCAACACCCATTCCCTCTGCGCCGCACAGAAGCTCGCTTTCATAAACTCCGCTCACCCGTACTTTAAGACTTACCGCGCCGCGGATATCTACGCGTCTTCCGCTCACCGCCCTTGCGGTACAGTATTCGGCAGAGGGAAAAATGCTGACAACAGGCTCTCTCACTGCACGGGATAGCTCTATCGTCTTTGAGTATGTAGTCCGCTGGTCAACAACATTTATCTCGCTGCTGCCGTCACCGATGTACAGAACCTTGACATACACAACTCCGTCAATAAACAGCTTGTTGTCGGAAACACTGTACGATACGACGCGCGGAGTGAGCGTGCATTTGAGCAGCTTGAAAATATCCGGGTAGTAATCCGGCAGGACATATTCAAGCTCAACACTCTGTTCTGCCTGACCGTCGGACACTGTTTCGGTAAGCAATACCGGTTCTTTATCAAGTTTAAGTTCCATAATGTACCTCCGTATATTCCGGCATGTCTGTTAGGACTGAACATGCCCTGTCAACCAAAATATATTCCGATAATGTACGTGTTATGACAAGCATTTATATAAAAATTTTCCGTGTATCTTCTCAGGCAGTATAAATAAACAAAAAAACAGTATAGGCTTTCACCCATACTGTTTTTAGTCTTTGTCATTAATTGATCAATTTTTCCAGAATACTTGCGGCGAACCATTTTACTTCGGGTCTGTCGGAGATCTCCCATAATCGTGATGTGCAGACGGTAAGCTTTCCGCCCGCCGTATTCATCTCGTAAAGCATACCGAAACGCTTTGCACGGTAAGGATTATCTATCACCCATACCACAGGCTCGATATCAGTACCGTCCAGGTCTTCGCAATGACTGTGCATAACAAGACTGAACCATTGCGCGGAAGAATGCTCATGGGTCGGGAACGAGCTGAAATATCCACTCTCCGTATCTATAAGCAGTCCCATTGTTCCTGTCGGAACAGGCTTGTTCACGCTCTCCGATATTGATCTGAACATAGGATAGCACCAGAAATCCGTGCAATAAGTACCCTCGGTCTTACCGCCCGCATCGGGAACATACAGAACGTGTCTGCCTTCACCAAGAGCCTTTTCCGCCTCGTCAACAGTATGCACGATGTTTACCGTTCTTCCTGCATATTCTATACTGTCACGGGTGATCTGAATATCTATATCGGGATAAACCACGAATTCATAGGAGTTGCAGATTTCCGTACCCTCTACCGATAGTCTGAGCGTGAATACCTGCGCTTTTTTAAGGTTTTCAGGCTTGAATACTATACTTCCGAGCCTGTTTACACGCTTACCGCTTTGTACCGCAACATGACCGAACAGCTCTATCGAACCGTCACATTCGATAGTATAGCTTGCACGTTCCGCGGAAAACGCAGAATCGGTATTGAAAAGCGTGATACCGAAAGTGATCTCCTCGCTCTGTGAGAAAACGAACTTTTTAAACTCCGCCATTATGACAGACGGAGCGCAGAACTGACGCCACTGTTCGGCAGTTACGGTACCCTTCGGCTCCATGAACGAATTCAGAACTCCCACAAGAGCTGTTCCCTGCCCTGTAAAATCCTGTATATCAAGTAGCTGGAACCCCGAAAGCTCACTCGTTTTGAGTGCCGCTTCTATCTCACGCTTGTAGCAGTCTGCCGCAAGTGCTCCGGAAGCGCGGAAAAAACTGTCAGAGAATTTCAGCAAGCCTTTCTTTTCAGCTTTTTCCCTATATATCGCAAGGTTTTCAGCCTTTAATGCGCCGGTGTACTTTTCTGTCTCTGTAAAATCGGGGTATGTTTCATACTGACCCACCTCATGTGATATGACCGGTACTTCTGGGATAAACGCTTCTCCACCCTCGGCTTCAACTTCTTTTACACCCGTGCCGTACTGTATCAGTATCTTTCCGCCCTTACCGGCTTCACCGGGCATATCCGGTACGATTATCCCGTCATAGCAATGCGCTGTATTCGGCTCATCGGTCTGTATAAAGCCCTGCGGAGCATCGCACATAGCGTATGAGCCGCGGTACAGCCTGTCTCGGGAAAGCCGCACTCCGCTCAGAAAATCAGCGTTTTCAAGAACGCATGGCATGAACTGAAAATTGTTAGAGCCGTCGGTATAAAGGTGTCTGTTGTCTTCACTTTTATACCGCGCCAGCAGGTCGTTCATTATCTCCTTGCTGCCCCACAGCTCGTTTCCGAGCGACATCATGACAAACGAAGGGTGACTTCCGAATTCTTTCAGTATGCGCGAACCCTCGTCGGCAAGATAGCGCTGTTCATCGTTCATCTCGTCCTGAATGGTTCCCCAGAACGGGAGCTCCGGCTGCATATAGATACCGAGAATGTCCGCGGCTCTGAAAGCAGCATCGGGAGGACAGCAGGTATGGAACCGATAATGGTTAATACCGTATTCCTTAGCGGTCTTCATCACCCTAAGCCAACTTTCGGTATCTGTCGGAGCATATCCCGTAAGCGGAAATATCATACCGTCATGCTTTCCGCGCAGGAATGTTTCCCTTCCGTTGACATACAGCTTTCTTCCCTTGGTCTCAAGCGTGCGTATCCCGAAATCAACAGTCTGACGCTCTGCGTTCGACGAAACGATGAGCGTCAGTACGTTCGGTGAGAATTCGTCCCATACCGGCAGAGGCTTATCCGGCACATAGGATACCGTGTTCACCCCTTTTTTCAGTGCGACAGTATGCGTTGTACTGCCGGAAACAGTGATATACGCCTCACAGTCGCCTGTTGCGGTACAGGAGAATACTACCCTTTCGGGAGAAGTTTCCGAGAGTATGGTTATCCCGTCAATGTGAATACGCGGTCTTATCAGCAGTGCTGTCTCACCCGTGATACCAAGCCAGTTTGTCTGCGTATCGGGAGATGTCATGTGACCGCCCTTTGTCGGGTAGCCTATGTTTTTTACACAAATATCCAGCCTGTGCTTTCCCGTGTCAAGCTCCGGCAGCCTGTAAACGTGCGGAGTACACAGATAATTGCACTCCCCGCATTTTTCTCCGTCAACATAAAGCGCCGTCATTCTTGTGCGTTCAAGCAGCAGATACAGCTCTTTGTCAACCATATCAGCTGTGACTGTAAATTCGCGTCCGAACCATGCCGCACCCTCAAACCTGTACGGGTCGGTAAGATATCCCTCGGCTCGCTCATTGCTCTTTTCGCCCTTTCGGGCGTGAGATAGGGTATCGGGCAGATATATCTCGTCGTTATATGCGTGCGGTATGTTTTCACCGCACGACTTGTCTATATAGAGCTGCCAGTTTCCGCTCAGATCAATACTGTTCATAAACCTCCGTCAGTCTCCGAATGATATGCCTATGTTTCTGCCTGTGATAACAAGCTCGTCATCGGGCAGCACGAATTTTGTCTTCATAGCAACGTCAGACAGCTTGTTCTCGGTAATCTTTCCGTCAACCTTAGCCACGGTATAGCCGAATTTCTGCTGCTTGATAAGCTCGGCGGCTCTTGCGCCGAATTTCGTGGCAAGAACTCTGTCGTATGCCGATGGACTGCCGCCTCGGAGCATGTGTCCGGGGACTACCGCACGGGTCTCGAAACCTGTCATGCTCTCGATCTCCTTTGTTATGCGCAGCGTCGCGGTAGTGTAGCCCTGTTCTGCTCTCGCTTTCATACGGAGCTTTTTCTTCATCTCTGCCTCTGCCTTGTCCATTGCGCCTTCCGCCACGGCAACTATCGAGAAAGCCTTGCCTGCGTCAGCTCTTCTCCTTACAGCCTCGACTACCTTATTTATGTCATAAGGTATCTCAGGTATCAGCACTATATCCGCTCCGCCCGCGATACCCGCGTAAAGCGTGAGCCAGCCTGCCTTGTTGCCCATTATCTCTATTACCATGACTCTGCCGTGAGAGCAGGCTGTAGTGTGTATTCGGTCAATTACATCGGTGGCTATATCCACCGCGGTGTGAAAACCGAATGTCACATCGGTTCCCCATATATCGTTATCTATCGTTTTAGGAAGTCCGATGACATTAAGTCCCTCCTCCGACAGCAGGTTAGCTGTCTTATGGGTGCCGTTGCCTCCAAGGGTCAGAAGACAGTCAAGTTTCTGATTCTTATATGTTTTCTTCATCTCGGAGACCTTGTCCACGTTGTCTTCCTCGACCACCTGCATCATTTTGTAGGGTGTGCGCTTTGTACCGAGGATAGTTCCGCCGCGGGTGAGTATTCCCGCAAAGTCATAAGGCGACATCTTCTCGCAGTCGTTGTGTATAAGACCGTAATATCCGTTGTGGATCCCGATTATCTCTACATTATCCTCTCCGAAAAGCTGATAACAGCCTTTTGCCGCTCCTCTTATAGTTGCGTTCAGACCCGGGCAGTCGCCGCCGCTTGTAAGGATACCGACCTTTAGTTTAGCCATTTTAACTTCCTCCGTGCTTATGATTAGTATTTGAGATCAGTAACGATATCATACTTTAATTATACACATTTTCCCGAAAATGTCAATATATAGCAATGATGTTTTTGTGCAAATTCAATAAATATCGCATTGATATTGCGGCAAATCAACGGAATACAGCTAACCATACTAAAGGTGAAGTTATGTATATTATCGACGGATAATCTTGAAATATCGACAGCTATGTGTTATACTGTAAAAAACACTTTCGGGAGGGCGGCATGGATAATCCGGGTACAGCATACGAGCACAATACACATCATATATGCAGACGATGTCTGCTTGAAGAACTTGGCGAGGACGCACTGCTCAACTCTCTCGAAGAACTCAAAGCGGCTATGCCCGAGGAAGAGCGGGCTGAACCCATGGAATACGCACGTCGTCTTGATATTTGCAGAAGGTGCGATGAACTCAACAGCGGCACCTGCGGAAAATGCGGCTGCTACGTTGAATTCCGCGCGCTGAAAAAGCGTATGCACTGTCCGCATGAGGACGGAAAATGGTGATACTGCTTGACTAACCTATTCAAATGTGATATAATTAATAAAGTATTTTTGCAGAAAGGACCTATATGATATGGCAAGCGAAATTCGTGATGAAAACCTCTGGGAGGACGGAAAAAGAAAGATAGACTGGGTAGAGCGCAATATGCCGCTCCTTCGCAGCTACAAGGCCGAATTTGAGCAGACAAAACCCTTTGCGGGACTGAAAATAGCGCTTTCGGTACACCTTGAAGCCAAGACTGCGTATCTGTGCAAGACCCTCGCGGCTGGCGGAGCCGAGATGTACATAACAGGCAGCAATCCCCTTTCCACCCAGGACGATGTTGCGGCAGCCCTCGTGCATGAGGGTCTCAATGTGTTCGCATGGCATGACTGCACCGCAGAGGAATATGAGCACCATATCTCCAGAGTGATAGAGGCGGCTCCGAATATCATAATCGACGACGGCGGCGACCTCGTGCATTATATTCACAGCAAGCGTCCCGACCTTATCCCGAATGTTATCGGCGGCTGCGAGGAGACTACCACAGGTATTATACGCTTAAAATCAATGGACAAAGCAGGAGAGCTGAAATTCCCGATGATGCTGGTGAATGACGCGGACTGCAAGCACCTTTTCGACAACCGCTACGGCACAGGTCAGTCGGTATGGGACGGCATAAACCGCACGACCAATCTTATCGTCGCGGGCAAGAACGTTGTGGTCGCGGGTTATGGCTGGTGCGGCAAGGGTGTGGCTATGCGCGCCAAGGGTCTCGGCGCTAAGGTCATCGTTACCGAGGTAGATCCTATCAAGGCTATGGAAGCTGTTATGGACGGTTTTACTATCATGCCCATGAACAAGGCTGCCGAGATCGGCGATTTCTTCGTTACAGTCACGGGCTGCAGCGGAGTTATCACCGAGAAGGATTTCATGAAGATGCACGACGGCGCTATATGCTGCAACGCGGGACACTTCGATGTGGAAGTCGATGTGGCCTGCCTGCGCAGGATCGCTGTTGAAAGCCACCTTGCCCGCAGCAACATTATGGCGTACAAGCTCTCCAACGGCAACACCATAAACGTTATCGCGGAAGGAAGACTTGTGAACCTTGCCGCGGGTGACGGACACCCTGCCGAGATCATGGATATGAGCTTCGCTATCCAGGCGCAGTCCGCTCTTTACCTCGTAAAGAACAAAGGCAGGCTGGACAAGATGATAATCAATGTGCCGAAAGAGGTCGACAAAGCTGTCGCGGAGCGCAAGATAAAATTCTGGGGATTTGAGATCGACAAACTCACGCCCGAACAGGAAAAATACCTCAACAGCTGGGACGTTTAATATTTTTTCTGCCCTGCCCGCACGGGTGGGGCAGTGTGATATTATGAAAGGAACTGACATGAACGCACTTGTATTTAATTGCAGCCCCGTCCGGAACGGCGCTACGGCAGAGATAGCTCACATCATCTCCTCTCAGCTTTCGGACAGGTATGACGTGAAAAGTATATGCATTGACGATTACAGTTTCTCCTTCTGCAAGGGCTGCAGGAGCTGCCACAAGACGGCTGTATGTACAATGGACGATGACATCGGAAAGATGATGAGTGAATTTGAATGGGCTGACGTTATCGTATGCGTTTCACCGTCATACTGGGCGGATATTCCCGGTCAGTTCAAGTCATTCATAGACCGCTGCACTCCCTGGTGCAACACTCACGAGCCGCACGCACGCATAAGCGGAGGGAAACGCGGATATACCGCGGCACTTCGCACAGGTCCCGGTATGAAAGAGTGTGAGCGGATAATTCAGAGTATAGAGCATTTCTACGGACATCTTGAAATAGAACCGTGCAGCAGTATCGGATTGTGCTCGGTGGAATACAGAGAAGATGTTTCGGCAAGAACAGACGAGATAACAGAATTCTGCAATAAGATTTAAAGGACATTGCTATGACAGACGCTGCCTCTGCGGTATTTGAACAGACGATAATAATGTTTCTGATCGTTATTATCGGCGCACTTTGCTATAAATTCAGACTGATAAACGACGACGGCAAGAAACAGCTCTCCGACCTTGTACTCTATGTTGTCAACCCGCTGCTTATATTCCTTGCGTATCAGACCGATGTGCGGGCGGAGCTTATCGACGGCTTTCTGTGGACTGCGGCTATGGGTGTCGTCACATATACAGCATTCATACTGCTGTCAAAAGTGATCTTCCGCGGGAAACATGACAGCAAGACGGTGATAGAGCGATTTTCGGCGGTTTACTCGAATTTCGGATTTATGGGAACTCCGTTGATATTCGGAGTTTTCGGGAGCGACGGAGTATTCATCATGAATGGATTTGTCACAGTGTCAAACCTGTTCATCTGGACTGTGGGGATAATGTCGGTATCGGGCAGGAGCGGAAAAGCCAGTATGTCACTGCTGAAGGCTCTGACCGCTCCTGCAGTTATCGCGGTAATCGCGGGGATAATCTGTATGTTCACGGGAATACGTATCCATGGAATATTTTACACCGCGCTTAACAATGTAGCGGAGATGACCACTCCGCTCGCGATGATAGTCGCAGGAGCGTCAATAATGAGCGCAGGCATAATAAACAGCATAAAGACTCCGCGGGTATATCTCGTATCAGCTGTACGCCTGCTGCTCCTGCCTCTGGCGGGCGCCGCGCTGATAATGTTCATTCCCTGCCCCGATATGCCGAAGCTTATAACACTTATCGAGATTTCCTGCCCCACCGCCGCTATCGGGACGATGTTCGCGATAAAATATGACCGTGTCCCGCATTACGCGTCACAGATATTCGCGGTATCAACACTTATGTCGATGATAACGCTGCCGCTTGTTGTTAAAGCAGGAACTGCCGCGCTGGAGGTGATACATTCACTGTGAGATACTTTGACATTGCAATAATCGGCGGCGGCGCATCGGGACTGGCGGCGGCGATATCGGCAGGACGTACAGACAGAAAAGCGGCTGTCGCGGTAATAGAGCGTCTGCCTAAGGTAGGAAAAAAGATACTTGCTACCGGGAACGGACGCTGCAACCTCTCGAACGCTCACCTCAGCGCGGAGCATTACCATGGGTCCTGCAGTGCACTCACAAAGATAACCTCTGAGTTCTCCGTTCCGGACTTTTTCGCAGGTCTCGGAGTAGTGTGCGAGGACGACGGGTACGGGCGCATATACCCGCGCTGCAGGAGTGCAGCTTCCGTGCTGGACGCACTGCGTCTCGAATGTGCAAGACTCGGTATCACTGAGATATGCAATACCGAGATAACAGGCATAGAGAAATCGGGCAGATTTATACTGCGGTCGGCAAATGAAGATATATCGGCACGCACTGTCATACTTGCGGGCGGCGGAAGGTCACAGTCCGCACTCGGCAGCAACGGAAGTCTGACGGAAATATGCGAACGGCTCGGCATAAGCGCAGAAGGTGCATACCCTGCGCTCGTTCCGCTAAAGACCGACCCCGTGCTTGTTAAACCCCTCAAGGGTCAGCGAGCTGACGCGAATGTTACATTCATCTCCGGCGGAAAACCCGTAAAAAGCGAACGCGGCGAAGTGCAGTTCACCGACGGATCGATATCGGGAATCTGTGTTTTCGACCTTTCGTATCTTTGCGAGCTGCATGAAAAGAATGGTGAGAATTGCGAACTGTCACTTGACCTGCTGCCGGATATGGACGCTCAGCAGGTAACAGAGCTTCTTGAACATACAAGGGATATACGCAGAGCAGCTCCTGCGGAAGATTATCTGAGCGGGATATTCACAAAACCCATGGGGGTATATATGCTGAAACGCGCATATAGGCGAGTGCCCGAAAAGACAGCCGACATCACAGGGCTTGAAAGGCTTGCGGAGACAATAAAGCACCTTTACTTTCCTGTGACCGGCACCGCGGGATTTGAACGCTCACAGGTCACAAAAGGCGGTATTGCCGCGGACGAGATAAACAGCGATCTCGGATTCGTGCGGATACCCGGAATGTACGTCTGCGGAGAGATGACAGATATTTTCGGAGACTGCGGCGGCTATAATCTCGATTTTGCTTTTTCCTCCGGCGCAATTGCAGGAAAAAATGCCGCATTATCACTCAAAAAAAGGCACTGATATGATACGGATAAATGACATTTATATGCCGCTTGATCTCAACGATGAAGCGCTGATAAAAAAAGCGGCAAAGGAAATAGCGGTGAAACCGTCGGAGATATCGGAACTGCGGCTTGTAAAAAAATCGGTCGATGCACGGAAAAAATCGGATGTGCATTTCACTGTTTCCGTCGAGCTGAACGTAAAAAACGAAGCTGCAATACTGAAAAAAAATCCCCCGAACAAGGTATGCGCGGTGAAAAACGAGACTTACCCGATACCGCGTATTCAGTCCCGCGCACACCGTCCCGTGACAGTCGGTTTCGGACCTGCGGGAATGTTCGCGGCACTGCGGCTTGCACAGAACGGACTCAGACCGATAGTTCTTGAACGCGGAAGTGACGTTGACACCCGCACAAAAGCTGTCGCAAAGTTCCGCGAGCACGGGATACTGTCCGAGCGGACAAATGTGCAGTTCGGTGAAGGCGGCGCGGGTACATTCTCCGACGGCAAGCTCACCACCGGCATTCGCGACCCGCGTATAAAGCACATATTCACGGAGCTTGTAAGACTGGGCGCACCGGAGGATATTCTCTATACCGCAAAACCGCATATCGGGACTGATATACTGCGAAATGTCGTAAAAAATCTTCGTGAAGAGATCATCTCACTCGGCGGAGAAGTGATATTTGAAGCAAGGCTTACAAAGCTTATACAGAAAAACGGAAAGCTGACCGGGGCGGTATATGAGAAAGACGGTAAGGAATACGAAATACTCACCGACAGTCTGATACTCGCGGCAGGACACAGCGCGAGAGATGTGTTTTCATATCTTCAGACCAATGATATATCGCTTGAACGCAAAATATTCGCAATGGGAGTGCGCGTTGAGCACCTGCAGGCTGATGTGAACAAGAGTCTTTACGGGGATTTCTGCGGACACCCTTCCCTGCCGCCTGCCGAATACAAGTACGCCGTTCATCTGAAAAACGGGAAAAGCCTGTATTCTTTCTGTATGTGTCCCGGTGGCAGCGTCATCGCCTCGGCGTCCGAGACGAACACCGTCGTCACCAACGGCATGAGCTTTCACGCACGCAATTCGACGAACGCAAACGCGGCGCTTCTTGTGAATGTGGAGCCCGGCGATATAACGGGAAATGACCCGCTTGCGGGGATAGCTCTCCAGCAAGGCATTGAACGCGCGGCGTTCATACTTGGCGGCTCGGACTATTCGGCTCCGATAACTCTTGTAGGAGACTTTCTTGAAAAGAGATCGTCAGTGAATATCGGGAGAATTACTCCAAGCTATACGCCCGGCGTGAAACCGGCCGATATTTCTTCCTTGTTTCCTGAGTATATTACAGAGACTTTACGGACAGGTCTCCCGCTTCTCGCAAATAAAGCCGGCTTTTTCGCTGAGCGTGAAGCTGTACTTACTGCGCCGGAGACCCGAAGCTCCTCACCCGTGCGTATAATACGAGGGAGCGATCTGTGCTCGGTGTCGCTCAAAGGCTTGTACCCATGCGGGGAGGGCGCAGGCTATGCGGGCGGAATAGTTTCGGCTGCGGTCGATGGTTTAAAATGTGCGGAGGCGGTGACAGAAAATGGCTGAAATATCATGCGATACCTGTGCGAACAATGTTTACGACGAGGAATACTGCGATTATATATGCGCCGTGAACATGGACGAGGACGAATACTGCCGTCTTATGTCGGAAGGCAGGAACACCTGTCCCTACTACACGAAGGACGACGATTATTTTCTCGCGAGAAAACAATAGGGAACCTCTAAAAACCCATTTGAGAGAAAAAGAACTGCTTGCACCAACTGCTTCGTCAAGTCTCCTCACCTTGCGTCAGCAAGCTTTCGGAGCCTTTCCTTGCATTTGGCGCAATCATCTCATTTTCTCTTTTCAAAGC
>JAGBLA010000184.1 GCA_017635675.1 Ruminiclostridium sp. | reverse complement strand
GAGATACACGCAGCGGAACGCGAAAAATCGTACCTCAAGATCGCAAGCGGATATAGTAAGTCAGAGCTTGAACTTGTATCTCACTTGCTCGGATATACTGTTGAAGCTTTGGAGATCAACCCGGATCAAGATTTTCTCGGAGCACTGTATATGAACCTTGATCTCGGCAACTCGCACGCGGGGCAGTTCTTTACACCGTACTGTGTATCAAAAACGATGGCTTTGATGAACTTTACCAGCGAAGGGCTGAATATTCCCTCGAACAGAAATTATGCAACGGTGTGTGACCCTACGGTTGGCGGGGGCGGAATGCTTGTAGCATTTGCGAACGCTTGTAAAGCTCACAAGATATATTACCACACCGATATAATGTTTATCGGTCAGGACATAGATCACACGGTCGCGTGCATGGCATACATACAGATATCCCTGCTCGGCTGTCCCGGATATATCGTTGTTGGCAATAGTCTCACGGAGCCAACGACAGGCGACCCGATATTCGCACCAATGGAACGCGAAACATTTATCACACCGTTCTACTGCTCCGAGATATGGACATGGAGAAGAATGTTCCGGTCACTGTTCGGCGTAAGCACCGCTGAAACAAGCGGAGAGAGCGATTCGCAGTCGGATAATATAGAAACCTCTTCCGGCGGTGAAAACGTCCCTGAGCCTGTTGCAACGCACGAAACGCACGAGGAAACGCACGCGAGCGATAGCGAACCAGAAGCAAACACATCATCGAGCGTTAATGAGCAGGAACATTACCTGCAACTCTCGTTTTTCTGAAAGGAGCTTTTATGACAACAGAAGAATTACAGCCGAAAATACGGCAGTTTGCAGTAAGGCAGGAAAAGGGCGATGAACATTACGGCTCGTGTCTGTGGCTCTACGCGACGATAGACCTTGAACACAATATATTGCAGATTGTGTCCGACGCAGGAAACCTTTCTTACAGGTGGCCAAAACAGCCGGATGGGTTCGATACCTTCCTCTATTCTCTGCGGCGGGAACGGGAATATCTGCTTGGGAAGATGTCAAAGCAGGAATTTGAGTTTGACAACGCCCTCGCAGCTATCAAGCATACATTTGAAGAAGCGGACGATTACGCGGATAAACGAGAAGATCTTTTGAAAGATTTTGACGACATCGAAAGCTGTGATACCGCTGACGCATTCGTGCAGGTCGTCGAAGAATATCTCGACGCGCACCATTGTTCTTATGAGTGGTACAATGTGTGGGATGATGTTGTGAACAGTTTCGAGTATCCGTGCTGGGCGCAGCGGGTAATAGATATGTTCATAGATTATGTCTTACCGTTACTCAAACCGAAAGGCGGCACAAAATGACAAATCGAAAGTTCAAAGGAAAGTATTTCACGGTGAATATGCAGCTTTCCGAAATATCGAAGGCAAATTTTGTCACAATCTCCAAGTGTATGCTATGTCTGCATTCACACGAAGTTTCAAAGCGTAAGATGCTGGAAATGTACGAGGAATACAGCCGAGATTGGGTATCTAAGTATAACGAGTTGTCGAAAGCTGATGTAATGCACGAGTTTGTACAGCGCGATCTCGCGTCTATCGGCATAGATCTGAAAGAGCTGGCGCCGTACACCTATTACGGGAATGTGGTTGACCCGAAGCAGCGCGGGGCACTTGTGGATAACTTCGGAATATTCTGCTTGTACCTCAACTTCAAAATAGGCTATGGAAAGAAACGTCTGCGCAGCGTCTTTGAAATGATGAAAAGATACAGCGGTGATCCAGTGAAGGAAATCGAGAAGCTTATCGGGGTAAAGGTTGATGAAATCCTGCCCGATGTGCAGGAACGAATGGGAAAGCCGGTTAAGTTCGACAGAACCGAGCTCCGGAGAATTAGGCAGGATATGGAGGGCTTGCGAGCTCTCCAGGAAAGGAATAAACAATGAGCACAGCATACACAGAAATATTAAACAAACTCTACGACAAGTGGAAAAAGAAGCGTGATAAAGCGTACAGCGCATACCAGGAAATGGGCTTACAGCGGCACAACCGCGAGTATCAGAACGCCGAAGATATATGCACGGCTATCGAAATGGCGCTTGATGCCGATGATGCGCACCGCGCTATGACGGAGCTGAGAATGTTCAAAGACCGTGCCGCAAAGCTCCGGCAGGAGAACAACAGCAGCAGCAAACAGCACGATATTGAACTGCTGCTTTACGAACTGGCAAACTGCGATGTGTGAAAGGAGAACATAATGGACGCAAAAGAAATAGCGGAAATGCTTGATGGCATAGATTACGGGGAGCTTGTAAATGAGAGAGGCAAGGTCAAAGAGATATTTGAGCTTGCGGAAGAATCGGACCTTGTGATCGTACACGGCGCATCTGATGACCTTATGGAATTTCGCGGAGCTATCGAAGATGAAGCAGACTGCTACGACGGTGGAGATGTTTTTTCGATGAGGACGGAATTGGTATAGATGCCGAAGATGCGGAAAATCTTATCACTGCCGTATGGGCTGATGAAGAACAGAAAGCTTCGTGGACATACAAGACCGACATACCGCACGAAGAATTCAAGGTTTACGACGAGGGCGTGCTCTACTGTATCGGCATAGTATTCTCGACACACGACCTTGATTGAGAAAGGACAATTTATGAAAACACTTGAAGAGCTCAAAGCAACGCCTCGTCTGATAATTCACTCAACAGGCAAGGACGGCGGCAGCGGTTACATAATGTTTCAGAAGTACGACGCGACTGTGGTGTGGTCGTTCGGCGGCGGCTGGGAGCACGTCAGCATATCTCCGGTCAATCGGAGAACGATCCCCTCATGGGAAGATATGTGCAAGGTCAAGGATATGTTCTTCCGCGAGGACGAAGCTGTGATACAGATACACCCGCCGAAATCAGAGTATGTCAACACTCTGCCGAACTGCCTGCACCTGTGGAGACCGATAGACGAAAAGCTCCCTCTCCCGCCCTCGTTTATGGTAGGTGTCAAAAAGGAAGAAACAACATCTGATTTAGTGGAGGCAATAAAGAGATACAATGAATCAATACCGTTCATCGATCACATCAGTTTCTAAGACAATGCTTATCGCCCTGCTCTCGTCACTTCTGCTCGCCAATGTGTCTTACGCTGCCGAACAGCAGCGTAGACACGAGGCGGACGCTGCCGAAAAGCAGCAGACCATTCAGATATTCAAGAGCGCTTACGAGCGAACCAAAAGCGAAAATGCCGCTCTTGCATTGGCACTTGAACAGAATATCGCCGAGAACGCTGTTGCAACAGCCGTAGAGAGCATTGTTACCGAAAAACAATATGTAGATACCCCCGAAGAAGAAAACGCGACAGAGCGCGTTTCATACAGCAAGGAGCGCCTACCCGAAAATATTGAAACAAACTCGTTCTTTTGTGAGGATTTTCGGGGTCTGAATGTGCCGAGTACGCCCATTTACAGATTACAGCAGGAATGTTTCACCGAACCCGAAACAGGTCTGCGGTATTATCTCTCGGACGGTGTGCGCTATTACTGTGTCGCTCTGGGTAATGCCTACGGTATAGATATAGGCGATACTTGGATAGTCACCCTCGCGAACGGAGAGAGCTTCGGCATCATATACGCCGACTATAAGCATTCCATTGAGGAAATAGACCCGTTCGACTTCGGAGATCAGTTCGACATTTACGGCAATCAGCTCTACAACTATGACGGGGAGCCGGTAATGAATGTCCTCGAATTTGTATTCGACGATCAGACAGCGCCGAAAGCTATGATACAGGCAGGAACAATGACGTATTTTGAGCGTTTCGGCAATTTGTACGGTGACGGTGGCAACATCACCAAAATGAAATACCTTGAAAGGAAGTGGGTGCCGTGACATTTGATGAAGAGGGATTCCGAAATTATATGCAAGAAAAAGAACTTGCTCCTGGAACGATATACGGTTACATAGGTCATTGCAAAAAATACTTTGAGAGCCACGATTCGATATCGGCAAAAGAGCTGATCGAGTATAAGGAAGAACTGCAAAAAGACTTAAAACCTCAGAGTGTAAACAACTATGTAAACGCACTTCGGGCATACATACGCTACAAGGGTTTG
>JAGBLA010000183.1 GCA_017635675.1 Ruminiclostridium sp. | reverse complement strand
GGTATGAAGCGCTGTCGTCGCTTCTGTCCGCGAACTGGTGGAGGTACACCTTGTAGTGACCGTTGCGCGGGTTCTCGAAGTAGATGTTCTCCACCGGGTCAAGTATTCTCTGACCGCCCGCGTTCGCGTCAACATCAAGCTGACCGCCGCCGGCAGTCTTGTTCCCGTAGTAGATGTGCGCGTCTCCTGGAGCTTCACAGTGCAGATCTACGTCGTCAAAGCGGTTCCACATGGTGGATAATGTTATCTTTCCGGTTCTCGCACCGCGCTCCACAAGAGTACCGCCCATGGTGGTGCTGTCGGGTGCGGGAGGGAGAGTGCTTTCCGTGCCGTGTCCGCCGTAGTCGAACTCGAATACGAACTGCTCCGTGCCGCTGCTGTCGATGTCGCCCTCAAAGACGTGCTCCGCATCGCCCACTTTGACCTTTATCATCCAGTGTGTCGAGCTGCCGGGAGTTCTGTCATAGTAATCCCGCAGATAGACCTTGTAATGACCGTTTTCGGGGTCGGGGAAGTAGATGTTCTCGATAGCCACTTCTTCCGCGAGCTCGTTGTCGTGCGCGTTCATATCGACATCGAGAGTTCCGCCCTGAGCGGTCTTGTTGCGGTAGTAGATACGGCTCCCGTCCGGCGTTATCATGTGCAGATCGAGATCATCGTGCGTCTGCCATGCAAGTGTGACGGTTATCGGACCGACTCCCGCACCGAGTTCCCCGGTGATATGGTCTATCTCGCCGGGCGTTATCGGGGGCAGGCTTTCACCGCCGCCCGTATTGCCGGAATTGTTGTTATTGTTATTATTGCCGTTTGTGATGTTTTCCGAGGTATTCCTTATTCTTGTCGGCGATGTGGGAGGAATAAAGTCTGTTATCGGACCTCTGTTAGTCTCGGGCGGGGTATAGTCTATCGTGCCGCCGGTGTTCCGTACGACAGGCGGGTCGGTAACGGAGCCCTCGCCCTTGTTGCCGCGGGTAATGGTGAAGCCGCCTACGCGGTCTATCCTGAACCATGAGAAGAAGCTTGTGGCATGGAATGTCACACCGTTCTCATTCGGCTCCTCGGGGTATGTATTTATAGATATAGTGCGGTTGCCCTCGCTCGGAGTGTAATCCGGGAACTGATCCTGATTTATAGTCAGTCCGCAGGTGGTTCCGAATACCATGCAGCCGCCGTTTTCACCCACATCAATGAGGATATCGGTGTTGCTCACGCCTACGGTGCCGCCCTTGACCGCATTTGACAGGGTGTGAACGCTGTGTGCGCCGTTGGGCAGGGTGGTGAACGCGCCGGAGGTTATCTCGCCGGAAACATAGAACTGCATACCGAAGTTTGCCGCCATAGTGCTGACAGCGCTGTTCCATTCCTGCACAGGAGTGGTGCGTCCGCTGTAAATGGCGCGCAGGTTCGCAACAGCAGTGTAGCCGTTCTGCGAATCGGAAAGTATCTGCATACCGAGGGTGGAGCACTGCGCAGCGCTCTCTGCGGGAGACGCAACAGCAGACACCTCGGTGGAAATATCCTCGTCAGCCGCATGAGCGTGTATCGTGAACGGGAAAAGTATATCCACAAGGTCGGGTGCGGCATAGACAGCGCTTACTCTGGAAGTGTTGACTTTCGCATTCTGAATGCCCTTGTCTGCGGCAAGCTCGCCGGACATGGATATCATCTTGCCCGACACTTCTTCGACGGCTTTCCACGCGTCAAGGCACTGGTCGAACAGACTGTTGACGCTGTCTGTATCAGCCGAGGCAAGGTCGGTCTCAAGCAGCTGCTCTGTCAAGAGCCGCGCGAAAGCATAGCTCTCCGAGCCAAGCTTTGTCATGTCGCAGAGGTTCGAGAAGCTTGCTTCAAGCTTTTCGCCGAGAGGACTTTTCGCCTTGCCGAAGGGGTTGAAAACAAGCACTACCACCAGTGTGATCGCGAGGAATATCGCAATTATCGTGATTATAAGCGGGTACTTGCTTTTCTTCTGCTTCACGGCAATACCGCCCGCAGACTGCATCATAGGCTGTTGATATGCGGGCTGACGGTAATTCTGCATTACCTGCTGTACCTGCTGCT
>JAGBLA010000182.1 GCA_017635675.1 Ruminiclostridium sp. | reverse complement strand
TTCGAGCCTCCGGTCCTATGTCCAGATATCCGTCCCGCCATTTCTTTATCCAGCCGTACAGTGTATCTGCCGGGATTCCCAGCTCTTCAGCTGCTTTCTTCGGCGACCCCAGATCATGTGCAAGCTTAACCGCCTGCTCTGTGTATTCCTTGTCATATTTTTTTGTGCTTCCCATTATTGACACCGTCCTTTTCCTTATTTTATTATTTTGAACGTAATGTGTCAAGTTTTATTATATCATATCATTTTTCATAGATAGTTTTATTGGCCATTAATAAAGGTTTTACATTCTTTTTTAATTCATTAAACGAACTATAGTGCTTGCTAAAAAACCTTTTAATATCTTGTTTTCTTATTTCTTTCCAATGTAATACCTCTTCAGGGGTAAATGCTTTATTCTTGTCAAAATTGGTATGACAATTTGGACAAAGAACAACCAAATTTTCAAAGGTATTATCTGCAGTTTTACAATACGGATCAATATGTGCTTTTTCAATAATATCCCCATTAGAATCGAACAAGTCTTTCAGACAATTGGGATTCATGCATTTTCCCATTGATTCTGCATATAGTCTTCTTTGTACATTAGGATTTATTGGTACCCTACCCATTGTTATCTATCTCCTTAAAAACCTTTTTGTTTTATCATGTTGATTATAGATATGATAAAAACTCGTCTATATTATAACACCATATGTCAAATTAGTCAAATACTTTTGAAAAAGGGTACAATCAAATAGTTCCAATAGCAAGCTTTATACAGCATAAGCAAACACTGTAAAATTGTTGCCCTCGGTACGCAATCTGCATACTGAGGGCAATTATCATTTCATTCCATAAAGTGTCTCATTTATCAACTTGATTGTTTCCAGCAAGTCATCATCAGCGCCATTATCACCAATTCTCCGTAGTTCTGTGAGCACTTCATCAAGCTTATCTTTCAAAGCCTTGTAAACTCGTGGATTTGGCTGCACCACTATGTCTTTACAAAGAAGCCGCTTTAAAATATAATCCTGTTTAGAAAGCCCGGAGAGGGCGACCTGAGTATTGATCAGGTCGTTTTCCTCCGGTGAAACTCTGAACGCGATAGTCTTGTTGCGCCAACGGTTCTTATCGTCTTTTCGCTTAACCGACATCTCTCTTGTCCTCCTCTCCATTCATTTCGATATCGAGCTTATCAGCCATTTCGATCTGTTTCGAGGGGAACAGGTGAGCGTACCTGTAGGTTATGTCGATGCTCTCATGTCCGACACGGTCTGCAATTGCGAGAGCGGAGAAACCCATTTCGATAAGTAAGCTAACGTGACTGTGACGTATATCATGGATACGAATCCGCTTGACACCTGCTATCTTACTTCCACGCTCCATTTCGTGCTTCAGAAAGTGCTTTGTGATCGGGAATATCCTGTCGTTCTCTTCCGGGCGATAGAGCATTTTCAGGTAATCCTGCATCTCATCGCACAATCTCTGCGGCATTGTGATCGTTCTGTTACTTTTCGGCGTTTTCGGGGAAGTGATAACATCGCGCTTGTCAATTCTTTGATAGGATTTGTTGATCGTGACGGTTTTAGCCTTGAAGTCAAAGTCCTTGGGTGTCAGCGCCAGCAATTCACCTTCACGCAATCCGCACCAGTAAAGCATCTCGAAAGCGTAGTATGAAAGCGGCTTGTCCATAACTGCTTCTGCGAACCTCTTGTACTCGTCAAGTGTCCAGAAAAGCATTTCCTTGCGTTCCTCGCGTCCCATATTTCCGGCTTTTGCGGCGGGATTGAGCCCGAGATCGTAATACTTGACCGCGTGGTTGAACATTGCCGAAAGCTGATTATGAACGGTTTTGAGGTAATTCAGTGTGTAAAGTTTTCCGCGCTTGTCTTTCTGCATTCTGATTTCATTCTGCCAGTCGATCACATCTTTTGCGGATATTTCCGACAGCTTGCGTTTTCCGAAATACGGAAGGATCTTTGTGGTGATGATGTTTTCCTTACTGCGCCAAGTATTTTCCTTGAGCCGCGGACGCACATCCTTTTCATACAGGTCATAGAAGCTCTCGAAACTCATGTTCACGTCCGAACGCTTCTGCATCAGGAACTGTCGCTCCCATTCCAGCGCTTCACGCTTTGTTGCAAATCCCCGTTTGAATTTCTGCTGCTGTACTCCTTTCCAGTCCTTGTAGCGGAACTGCACATACCATGTGTTGTTTTTCTCGTTCTTGAATGCTGCCATAGTTTTGCCTCCTCTTCGGGCATGATGCCTCTTTCAGCATCGAGGCACCATGCAGCTTGTTCTGTTGTCAGTGCCCGGTTCTCCTTGTGTTATCAACCTCCTTCTTCTTCTTTCTTCGTGCTGTAGAACCTTTCGTAGAAGTATCTTTTGTCAACCCTTCCCGCAATCGTTATGCAGCCCTTTTCTTCCAGTTCTTTGTTCAGCCTGCGTACCAGCTTGTAGGCATAAGCTTTGGAAACCTCCAATTCTCTTGCTACATCATCGACACGCAGAAACATTGTTCCTGCCATATCCTCTGACCTCCTTTCACGATATTAAACATATATGTTAAGATATATTATACTAAACAAATTTGTATTTGTCAAGCTTTTTGAAATATATTTTTAAACTTTTTTGCTAAATTTTTCTTGACAAGCCTAAACCTATATGCTATACTATTATATAGTAACCAAAAGGAGCTGATAATATGGCAATAGGTGAAAGAATACGATTTATCCGCAATCTACGCGGCATGACACTGAAAATGCTCGGTAAGTCGGTGGGATTTGATGATAATACCGCCGATGTCCGCATGGCTCAGTACGAAAAGGGAACTCGTACCCCGAAGGCTGACCTTACCGCAAAGATAGCTGAAACACTTGAAGTTGCTCCCGAAGCGCTTGCCGTTCCGAACATCGAAAACTATGTCGGCGTTATGCACACCCTTTTCGCGCTTGAAGATCTGTACGGGCTGCGTATCGACAAGCTTGATGATGAGATCTGTATCAGACTTGACAAGGATAACGGAACGGAATATCTGACAATGCTGGAAATGTTCAGAGATTGGCAGACGCAAGCCGAGCGCTGCCGCGAAGGTGAGATAACCGAAGAAGAGTATGACAACTGGCGGTACAACTATCCGAGAGAGACCGTAAGGAAGAAAAGGGCAAGTCTGCGGAAGAAAAGAACGGAGAAGTGATATGATCTCTAAATCCGAACTTGATCTGTTATTGCAGATATTCCACGTTCAGCCTGTCGGCAGAGGTTATATTGACTGTATCTGTCCTATCGAGAACGCAGGTGCGTTTATATCGGAATTAACGAAACGGGGTTTGAAAGCAAATGGATTTACATGGTGGTGTCATGTGACCGAAGGACATGAAGCGTGTGGATTAGGCGGTCCGAAAAGCCTTTACGAAGACGGTTGGTACAGCGAGATAGAAATGGGTAATGTCAAAGAATTTTCGGATAATAATGCGATCATAAAATATCTTACACAAGACTGGCTTAAATCGTCCGATTACCGACCCTGCTTTACTCCGGCATTTTGGCTTGATGTTCCGAAAGACTGGAAAAACACATTATACAAATAATAAAAAGGCATTACCGACCACAAAAGTCGATAATGCCTTAAATTTTATGGATAACCTGCAAACCACCTGCTCACTGTTTCTACAATGGCGATTTGTGATCTGCTATCATTTTGCTATCAATCTGGGGAGTGACGCGCCGCAAATGGCTTTGTTATGCGGTGGAGTGTCACATTTTCATCATTCCCACTCTATCGTAGCGCTGGGCTTTGGTGTGAGGTCGTAGAGAACGCGGTTGACGTTCGGGACTTCCGAGGTTATGCGCGCCGTGATATGCTGGAGCAGCGCGAATGGGACGTCCTCCACCGTAGCTGTCATAGCGTCCTTTGTATTGACCGCGCGGATTATCACCGGGTATGCGAATGTGCGCTTGCCGTCCTTGACTCCCACGGATCTGAAATCCGGAACAGCGGTGAAATACTGCCATACCTTGCCCTCAAGACCGTTCTTCGCAAACTCCTCACGGAGTATAGCGTCGCTCTCACGCACAGCTTCAAGACGGTCACGGGTTATGGCACCGAGACAGCGAACTCCGAGTCCGGGCCCCGGGAACGGCTGACGATATACCATATTGTCCGGCAGTCCGAGAGCCTTGCCGACTACGCGCACCTCGTCCTTGAACAGCAGCTTGACGGGCTCGACCAGCTCAAACTGCATATCCTCGGGAAGCCCTCCCACATTGTGGTGAGCCTTTACGCCGTCGCTCTCGATTATATCGGGGTAGATAGTTCCCTGTGCAAGGAATTCTATACCGTCCTGCTTGCGGGCTTCCTCCTCGAATACGCGGATGAACTCCGCACCTATTATCTTGCGCTTTAGCTCGGGCTCGGCAACTCCCGCAAGCTTGTCGAGAAAACGATCCACCGCGTCAACATACACGAGATTGGCGTTCATCTGATCGCGGAAAACCGATACCACCTGCTCGGGCTCGCCCTTGCGGAGAAGTCCGTGGTTCACGTGAACGCACACGAGCTGCTTGCCCACAGCCCTGATAAGAAGCGCAGCCACTACCGAGCTGTCAACGCCGCCTGACAGCGCGAGCAGCACCTTCTTGCCGCCTATCTGTTCACGAAGAGCTTTTACCTGCTCGTCGATGAACGCGTTCGCAAGTGCTTCTGTGGTTATTCTTTCCATGCTTTCGGGTCTTACATTACTGTTATCCATAGGTTCCTCCCTTTCCCGCCTTCCGGCGGAGCGTAGAATTTACAGGAATATTATACCATAACCGCGTTCCGCTGTCAATGGGGAATATCCGCCGCGAAGCATAGCTGTCATACAGCCTGCGCCGTATAAAGCCTGTAATAGTCGCCTTTCTTCGCTATCAGCTCTTCGTGAGTGCCGCTCTCGGTGATGCCCTTGTTTGAGACATACATGATGCGGTCGCAGTTTCTTACCGTTGACAGGCGGTGAGCGATGATAAAGGAGGTCCTTCCTTTCATAAGGTGGTTGAGACCGTTCTGGAGATAGCGTTCGGTCTTTGCGTCTATGGAAGAGGTAGCCTCGTCAAGCACAAGTATCTTCGGGTCGGAAAGTATGGTGCGTGCAAGTGCGATAAGCTGTTTCTGCCCCTGTGACAGCCCCGCGCCGCGCTCGCTTACCACGGTCTCATACCCGTCGGGCAGCGTCATGATGTATTCGTGTATCCCCACCAGTATGCAGGCTTCACGCGCCTGTTTGTATGTAGCGTCGGGATTGCCGTATTTGAGATTTTCCATGATAGTGCCGCTGAATATGAAGCTGTCCTGGAGCATGATACCCATCTGGCTGCGAAGGGAGTGGAGCGTTACCTCGGATATGTCACTGTCGTCTATAAGCACCTTGCCGCTCTTGAGGTCGTAGAAGCGAGAGATAAGGCTCACTATGGTGGTCTTGCCTGCGCCCGTGGGACCTACCAGCGCTATGCTCTCCCCTGCTTTTACGTCAAAGCTGAGATGTTCGAGAACGTTTCCGCCCTCCTCATAGGCAAAAGTAACGTCCTTGAAATGCACATCGCCCTTTATCTCGGGCATCTCCTTTGCGCCGGGCTTATCTTTTATGGTCGCGGGCTCGTCGAGCATCTCGAATATTCGTTCAAGGTATGCGACAGCGTTTATGAATGTGTTCATAAGGTTTGAAAGCTGCATGAGCGGCTGCCAGAAACGTCCCGAGTAGCTTCCCATGGCAAGTATCGTTCCTATGGATATGCCAGGCATGAACAGCAGTCCCACAAGGTACAGCGCGGACAGCGTGCTGATAGACACGATATCCGTGGCGGGCCATACGAGGTTGGAATATCCCACAGCCTTCATCCACTTGCTGCGGTAGCTTTTCGCGAGCTTGTCGTTTATCTCCGCGTTCACCTCCTCGCGGGTGAACACCTGGGATATCTGCACTCCGACTATACTTTCATGCAGGTACGCGTTGAGGTTGGAGCTCTTGTTGGACACCGCCTGCCACGCCCTGCGCTGACGGTTCTTGATGAACATTATTATCGCCGCATATACGGGAAGACCGCAGAGCACTACCAGAGCGAGCTGCCAGCAGACAAAGAACATGAACACGGTAATGAAAACTATGTTGAGCATTTCCAGAACGAAGTTGATGATACCGTTGGTCATGATGTCGGAAACGCTGTTCACATAGTTTATCACGCGCACGAGTATCTTTCCGTGAGGGCGGCTGTCGTAGTATTCAAACGGCAGCTCCTGCATATGCCGGAAAAGGTCGCTGCGTATATCGAGAATGATATCCTGTCCCACCTGAGTCATCATCTTTGCGCGCTTCTGTGACAGGAACACGCTGGTCACGATGCACACGAGCAGCCCAACCGCGCATACGATAAGTCCGGGTATCCCCTCACGGGTGAAGCAGTTATCCGCGGCATACGCCACGATAAGCGGGGATAACAGTCCCGTGACCGACGCAATGACGCTGATGAACAGCGAAAGGAATATGCGCTTTTTATACTTTCCCGCATAAACGAGCGCACGTTTGAGGTGCTTTATGTCAAATGGAGTTTCAAGCTCCTCGTCGATGTCAAATTTATTTCGTGCCACAGTTATCCCCCCTTACTTCTGAAGTTCATATACCTCGCGGTAATAGCCGTCCTGCCGTATAAGCTCGTCATGCGTGCCCATTTCCGCTATCGTGCCGTCTTTGAGCACGATTATCTTGTCCGCGTTCTTCGCGGTGGTTATCCTCTGCGCTATCATTATCTTCGTGCAGGGAAAGTCAAGTTTTTTAAGCGCTTCCTGGATATTGCGCTCGGTCTCAAGGTCAACCGCCGACGTGGTATCGTCGAGTATCAGAATCGACGGCTTTACCGCCAGCGCACGGGCAAGTGATATTCTCTGCTTCTGTCCGCCGGAAAGTCCCACTCCGCGCTCGCCGATTATGGTGTCGTAGCCGTCGGGAGTGTGCAGTATGAACCCGTGGGCGTCTGCGGCTTTTGCACAGCGCTCGACCTCCTCCTCCGACATATCTGTGTTTCCGAAGGAGATGTTGCCCTCAATGGTGTCGGAGTACAGCAGCACGTCCTGTGTAGCGATACCTATACCGCCGCGAAGCTGTTTCAGCTTCATCTTCCGCACGTCATGTCCGTCAACAAGCACTTCCCCGCCTGTCACGTCATATATGCGCGGTATCAGGTCAACGAGGGTGGTCTTGCCGCTTCCCGTGGCTCCCATTATAGCTATGGTCTCACCTGGCTCTGCAGTGAAGCTGACATCATGCAGCACCTCGGTGTCCCCGTAGCCGAAGGAAACATTTCTGAACTCCACCTTGCCCGCAAGCCTGCCGGGAACATCCTCCGCGTCCTCGCGGTCAACTATGAACGGTCTGCCGTAGTACAGCTCGATAAGCTTGTTCGCCGAGGCTGTAAATCTCTGGTAGTCGTTCACGATGTTGCCGAGGGTGCGCATGGGGTTGGAAAGCGTCCAGATAAGCCCCGAAAACGCCGCGTACTCACCGAATGTGAGCCGTCCGAACGCCACGAACAGACCGCCGAACAGCAGACATACCACGCTCAGGCTCTGGGCGGTTATTTCCAGCGCGGGGAAAAATCTCAGCCATGTGAATGCTGCCTTTTTGTTTGCTTCGTTGTAGGACTTGTTGCACTCGCCGAACTTGCTTATCTCCGCTTCCTCCTGTGCGAACGCCTTGACCACGCGGTTACCCGAGATATTCTCCTCGGCGCGGGTGTTCATCGCAGAGAGCTTCTCACGCAGGTCAACATAGAACGGACCTACGACACGGCGGAATCCCTTCGTGACTATCAGAATGAACGGTGTGAGCGCCATCATGCAGAGCGCCATCAGCCAATCCATTGTGAAGAAATATATCATCGTCACGGAGTACAGCAGCACACATTCGAGCGTGGTCTTGATTATCCATGCTATCGAATGGCGCACCATTTCCAGGTCACCCGTGACCACGGTCATGACATCGCCTGTGCGGTGGCGGTCATAGAATGCCGCGTCCTGCTTTTCGATGTTGTCGAACAGTACCTTTCTGACGCGGTAGATAATGCCCTGTGACGCGTGTTCATAGCACATATTCGTGCTGTACTGTATCACGCAGCGCAGCAGAGTGAATCCCACCATGGCGGCGATAAGCGTTATAAGCCCGTCCGCACCCGTGCGCAGATTCTCGGCAGCTTCCTCGCCGACTATGTACGTATCGGTGATAGTGCGGACGATGCTCGGCTCGATGAGCCGCATGACCTGACACACAACTGTCATGCAGAGCGCCACACAGTATATCACCCTGTCGCCTTTCATGTTTTTCCAAAGCCATCTTAATAAAAACATATCGCTTTACCCTGTTTACAGTCTTTGTGTAATCGTTTTACTGAGACTGCATTATATCACATTTTATATTGAAAATCAAGAGGTTTTTAAATAATTTCCCGTATTTCACAAGATTTTCAATAATCAGGATCTTTGCCGCCGCTTTGAGCGCGCAGCTCCGTGATAAATGCCAACAATCTCTTGACATTCATGCTTAAAATTGTTATAATTGTCTATATAGGTATATTCCCGGAAACTAAGCCCGGCGGTGTTTTCCGCCCGTTTCCGCTTTGATACAGACATTTTCCATGAAAGGCGGGAAGATATTATGGAACAGGAAAAAAGAAGACCGATCCGTATGCAGATACTGCGCTCCGTCATTATGATATCGGCAATGTCTCTGATAATCACGAGCTTATTCGGCATAATCAGTATGTTCCAGATACAAAAAGACGCGGAAAGAGCGCTTACCGACCAGGCAAAGGACAACCTCTCGACGCTGCTCGAAGCCAAGGTCAACCATTCCAACCTGCGGATAGGAAGGATAACCGGTTTCGTGTCGCAGCTCGCGTACTGTATAGATGACATCATCGCTCACCCCGAAAAATACGCTTCCCGCGAGATAGCTCCCACAACCGCAAGCAAGGCGGGAGAATACGTGATACGCCCTATTCTGGAAAGCGAGGACATAATATGGGAGGAGCACGCGGAGGAAGCAGGGCGGCTTGCAAACATCGACACTGTGATGTACCCCATAATGTCCGAAAACAGCATGACTATCATGACTACATATTTCGGGCTTGAAAACGGACTTGCAATGCTTTACGATAATCTTTCCGACATAAACGGCGAAGGTATAAACATCAACGATTATAAAAACTCCTTATGGTACGAGCTCGGCAAGAAGGGCGAGGCAGCTTTCACCGATGTATATCACGATCACTATGGACGCGGACTCACCATAACCTGCGTTGCTCCGCTCCACGACAAAAACGGTGAGTTTTTCGGAGTTATCGGCATGGATCTGCTGATAAACGACCTGTACAACGAAATAATCGACATCGACCTCGGAGAAGAAGCGTCAATGTTCATTCTCGGCAGCAGCGGCAATGTCATATCCCTTGACCCCGCAGATATGGAGATCGACACGGAAACCGCGGACGGACGGCTCAGAGACTCCGACAAGGCACGTATGGGCTCTTTCCCCGACGGCATAACCGTGCGCGACGGAAGATATTACGCCTTCAATACGATAGAGAGCGTCGGCTGGAAACTTTGCGTATCGGTGCCTCAGTCGAATGTGCTGGAGCTCGCAAACAAGATTGGACAGAACATAGTGTCCTCTATCATCATGTTCATACTTTTCTTCCTTATAATCCTCGTAAGCGTCATCATTGTCGCGGTAGAGCTTTCCGGAAGAATAACCGCGCCCATAACCACCCTCACCAACGATGTCCGTAAAATGAGCGGCGACCTTGATTACCGCGCCACAGTCACCGGCAACGACGAGGTGAGCGACCTTGCGGTGCAGTTCAATGAAATGGCTGAGTCTCTGAAGGAGCGGATCTCTGCCCTCACCGCGATAAACGCGGAAAAGGAACGTATGAGAGCCGAGCTCGACATCGCCGCGAAAATACAGGAAAGCACGCTCCCGAAGGATTTCCCCGACAGCGCGGATTTCGGCGTTTATGCCACCATGACCCCGGCAAAGGAAGTCGGCGGAGATTTCTACGACTTCTTCACCATAGACAGCGACCACTTTGCGCTTGTAATGGCTGACGTTTCCGGCAAGGGCATACCCGCGGCGCTGTTCATGACTATCGCAAAGTCCGCGATACACAACAGCGTGCTGAACGGCGGTACCACGGGAGAGGTCATGACGCGCGTGAACAACATTCTCAACCGCAACAACAATTCCGGTTTTTTCGTTACCGTATGGCTCGGCATTGTAACGATATCAAACGGAGAGCTGCAGTTTTCGAGCGCTGGTCACGAATACCCCGCGATATGCCACAGCAGCGGACAGTACGAGCTTCTCGTCACAGATAACCTCCCCGCCCTCGCGGTGCAGGAGGATATAGAGTACGACTGTAAGACCATAACGCTTGAAAAGGGAGCGAGCATATTCCTCTACACCGACGGCGTTCCCGATGCCAAGCGCGCGGACGGTGAGCGATTCGGTACAAAACGTATGCTTGAGGTTCTGAATTCCTCCTCGTTCTGTGATATGAAACAGGAGATATCCCTTGTAAAGGCGAAGATCTCCGAGTTCACAGGAGACACCGAGCCTTTCGACGACATAACGATGCTCGGATTCACGCGCCGATAATAAAACAGGCGCCTCATGGGTTTATTTATTCCCATGAGGTGCCTTTTTTTGTTTGCTTTTACGCCGCCGCTTTGCTCTGCCATTATCCGCATTACCGGCATGGCGGAGACTTACGAGTTTCTCCTCGTCGATCTCAAATACGTATTTTTCGTATGCGTTGATTATGGAAGTGCCGCTCGGGTGTTCGATTATACGCCTGAACCTGCCGCCGTAATTCGCGTGAACGTGTCCATGCACCATATACGCAGGACGGAAGCGATAAAGCAGCTTGTTGAAACACTCAAATCCCGTATGCGGCAGGTCGCTCATGTCGCCGTAGCCCTTTGCGGGCGCGTGGGTAACAAGAATGTCGATACCCGATGACGAGACTATCTTCCAGCGGCTTTTGAAAAGGCGGAAGCGCATCTGCTTCTCGGTGTACATATAAGGCCCTTCCTTGTATCTCATTGAGCCTCCGAAGCCCATTATCCTGAGCCCGCGGTACTTGTATATCTTCCCGTCAATGCACTCACAGCCTCCCGGCGGGTCGGTAACATACTTGTGGTCGTGATTTCCGGGTACATACAGTATAGGTATCTTCACCATTGTCGCGAGAAATTCAAGGTATTCTGCCGAGAGATCCCCGCAGGATATTATAAGGTCTATCCCCTCAAGCTTCTCGGGAAGGTAATGATCCCACAGCGACTTTGACTCCACATCGGCGATAACAAGTATCTTCATGGCTCACTCCTCACCGCCGAGCGGCATGGTGCCGTCGATGTTGTCGTTGAGCCAGTCCATGGAAACTATCTGCTCCACGGTTATCTTTTCGAGAGAGCCCGAGATGTGGCTGTTCTTCACGGGGGCGTTCTCCTGTATCGTGACGTTCTGTGAGCGAAGCTCCCCGGAGAACGGGTCAATGCCGCCGCTTATTATCGCGTTCTTGAAGAACGACAGCATCTTCTTTGTCTGGTACGGCAGATCGGGAGTGCGTATATCCACCACGCCCGATGACAGTCCGAACCAATAGTTTGCAGCCGAATGGAGCTTGAGCACCTCATTGAGATCCCACGCGCCCGATATCACCGACTGGACTATCTGCACATAGTATTTGCCCCAGTTGAAGTACGGCGTACCGATAAATACGTCCTTGCCGTCAAGAATGCGGAAAACTCCCGGGGTACGGTTTATGCCCGGCACAGTGGAATACTCGAAGTCTGCGAACATCTTCACGCCCTCGCTCCTCCACTGCTCCGACAGGTCGCAGTTGTCGTCGCTTATGTATTTGAGCTTTATCCTGCACATAGGGTCGATAAGCGACACCCCTATCGCGAAGGCGTTCAGGTCCGCAACGCTCATGCTTCCCGCGCTTCTTGCGACATAGCCTATCGCACGTCCTCCCGCACCGCGGTCTCCGTCAACGAGAAGGCTGTCCGCGGCGAGGATCCCCATAAGGAAAGCCGCCTCGTAGAGCTTTCCGTGGTAACAGCGCACCGACGGGTGCGACTGACCCACCGAACAGTTGAGAAAGCGTATATCCGTATGATATACCGCGGCTTTGAGGGTATCGGGCATCATTGTGGGCGAGACGGTGAAGATTATCTCGTTCTTGTCCGCCACAGCCTGCTCCAGCACATCACTTATGCTGCCGTCATCGCTTTCGGAGGTATAGCTTTTGGTCACTACCTCCCCGCCCGTCATCTTGTCAACATAGAAACGTCCCAGCTCATGGCTTCCTATCCAGCGCGACTTCTCCGAATCCGCATCATAGATAAAACCGACCCTAAGCGGTGAAGCCTCGGTATAGCTGCGCGCACCGGTGAGCCTGCGCAGGAATCCCTGGTTCTTCTCACCGTCGGGAGTGTTGTCGATAAACGCGATGTTATCGAAACTTCCGGCAGTGATAAGCTCATTGCGCGCAAGCTTGATGTTCTTGATTATCTGCTCGTCGGTGTCCTCCGACAGCGTTTTTATCGGGAATATGGACACATATACGAGGAACGCGTCGCTAAGGGTCAGTATGTTCCTGCCCTTGAAAACGGTATTGTACAGCTTCACGAAGGTGAAGAACGCTGCCTTGAGGTCAATGCAGACCTCCTCAGGCCACTCGTTTTTCAGATCCTGACCCATCATTTTCGCAAGGCTCGCGTACTCTCCAGGCTCGGTGAATATTATGAAATTGTTTTTGGTGACGGCGTAGAAGTCAAGGTATTCATAATACACCTTGACCTCCTTGGTGTCGTTCTTTTTCGGGAGTATGCGGATAACGTCCGCGTAGATAAAGGGGCTGCCGCCGTATTTCGATACAGAAACACGCTTGTTTCCCTCCTGGACATAGTACCAGTTCATGTATTCATAGCACTTTATGGACTCGCGTATGCCGTCGCTTATATAGGAGTCATACAGCGCCGCCCACTTTGCCGCGAACTCTGAGTTCTCCTCGATTATGGGCATGAAGTTATTGGCGAAGGCATTGTTCCTGCCAAGCTCCTTATTGCCCCTCACACGCATGAGCGGCAGCTCCATGAGCCCCACGTGCACCTCCCCCGCCGAGTGCTTTATCTCCTCAAGATTATCCAGTACGGGCAGGTACGGTGACACTCCGTTTCGTATCGCGGTTCTTACGGCTTCATCGCCGAGTTTTTTGGCTTCCTTGTAATCAGATCTCATTTTTCCCCTCTTATTTTTCGTTGTCTTCCGAAGTATCGCGCATCAGACATTCAAGCTCGTCCTTTATCGCTATCCTCTGTGTGAAAAGATATGTATATGCCCTCCCCACTACGCCGTAGAAAAGGTGCAGCGCGGGACGGTCCTCTTTCTTGCCTGTCGAGATTATGTGAGACATTGCTATGTCGGTATATGGGTCGATATAGTAGATATCCTTTATGCCGAGCTGGAAGGCTTTCTTCGAGCACAGCACACAGGAGCTCGCCGAGGTGAAAAGCTTGCCGCCCTTTATGCCCTCGCCGCCGTACTTGGCTATTTGCAGGAAAGCGTTCTCCTCCGCGTGCAGCGAGCGGGTATGCACCTGGTTCTTCTGTCCCGTGATCTCCGCGTATTCGTCCTTGAAACAATAGCTGCAAAGCCGTCCGTTCAGACATTCGCTGTCCGTTATGAGCCTGCCGTATTTTTGGCTGAGCTTGCCGCGGAATGTTTCGTCGTTCTTCTCGTAATCGCTGAAAGCTTCATTGTCGCTGTTATTGAAATAGTCCGTGACCATACGCAGGTTGCAGGGCGGCTGACCGGCGGCGGCGCTGTTCCAGCCGATAGCCTTTATGCTGAAATCCGCGTCTGTGATCACCGCGCCCACCTGTCTCGAAAGACAGCCCGAGCTGAGCTTCGCGTTATACGCTGCCTGCATACAGCGCTCTACGCTCGTGGGCGTGAACAGTCCCGGATGCATTATCAGGCTCACATACTTCACCGCCAGCTTTTTAAGCTTTATCTCACCGCTTTCACCCTTCTTATCCGTATCGGGGTTATACAGATAGATATCTGCTATCTGACTGCACGCGCCTATGTTCTGATTTGTGAATATGTCCGAGCCCTTTGCCTTTTTGGGGTATTCGGTCTCGTCCATTGCCCGTATCTGCTCTTCATTGTACTTTCTGAGCCGCGCCTTGCGGTCACGGTCATCTGTGTTCACCGCGATCAGGAAGAAAGCGGAGTATCTGTCCTGAAAATACGTTGCCTCGTAGGGGTTGCGTATCGCGTCAAGGCATATAAAAGTTGGTCTTCCCTCTTTGATGTTAATACGGCGGACAGCCTTGATGAAATCATTGGCACGCCGTGCGAGAGCAAACATATGTTCACCGGTGAATGTGCCGTTTTCGGTGATGTCACCGTGGTGGCGCAGACGGTTGCCGAAATGCTGAAGACAGTACGTGAACGAATTTGCGGTGCTGCCGCCGCTTTTGTACGGTATCTCAAGCATGGTGCCGCGGAACTGCTCCTGAATGGCGCTTATCCTTTCAAGTATATCGCATTCAAGCGCGAAGTATCTGTCCGGGTCTGTCGGGTCATCGGACAGCCGCCGAAGCGACCCGCGCTCGTCCAGACATTTCAGCATATCTTCATGCAGCGCGGTGTATTTCTCCGCAAGACCTTCCTTTTTCTCCAGTTCCCTGCGTATAATATCAAGACAGTCCGCATCAAGCGTTTCCTTCATCAGCCGCATCAGCTCGTCAAAGCTCTTTTCAAGCATGAACGAGAATATGATGTCCGTCATGCTTATGCGCATAAAAGGTTTCCAGTGCTTTTGTGCGTATTTGTAGCTTATGCGGTACTTGCGTTCGCCGGAGCTGTTGCCTGTTGCCATCTGTGGCTCCGGGAGACAAAGCTTTTCAAATGTAGGCGTACAGAGTATCTTCGACAAGGTGGTGCAGCCGGAGCCCGTCCTTCCCGTAAGCCCTATTATCACAAATTTTTCCCGTTCATCATAGATAGTGTTTATCGCTTTTGCGGAGTAATTCTCAGTCATTATCAGTGCACTCCTTGTTTTTTCTTGTATTATATCATACTTCGCGGCATTTTTCAATAGCCCCGGCGGATATTGTACAAGTAAAAACGCCCGTGACGGCGGCTGCCGCACGGACGTTTTCTGTTATTCCACATTTTTGAGTGCCAGGACTTTCGGTATCCGTTTTATACGGATAAAGTCTATCAGTGTAATTATCATATACGCCGCGAAAACGAGTACGAACTCCTTAACAAATCCGCTGAACGGGATAATAAACCCGAAATACCCGCCGAGCTTCATCAGTATCACTTTCCACACCAGCTCCATAGCCTTGTAGCCTATGAATATCGCCGCAAACTCGGTGACGAACACCACTATCGCCGTAGTCACAAGGTAAAGCGAAGCTATCTCGCCGCTGTTGTAGCCGAGTATCTTCACCATTGAAATAGAACGCTCGTTTTTCTCTATGATTATCTTCGTCAGCAGATAGAGTATTATCGCCGCCACAATCACGCACACATACTGGAAATACACCATGTACGCGCCCATTGAGTGGTCGAGCTGCGCCGCTATCTTCATCATGTCATCGGCGGTTATCGTCTTTGCGATATACTTTTCGTCAATGTCATCTATATGTACGTCCGACATATATCCGCTGAAATCGCCGTCCTTGCGGTCAAACTCCGCGTTGAACATATCGTTCGGCATGAATACGGCGATAGCTGCCGAGTAATCATAGATGCCACAGACCTTCCAGATGTATTCCTTGTTCTCGTACTTCTCGGAAAGCGTTATCGTATCTCCCGCGGAAACGTTGTACTTCTCTGCAAAGGCTTTGGATATATACACCCCGTCGGGCGCATCGTCAAGCTTTATGTAGGCGCTGTCACCGACTATTCCATAGACAGTCACTTCCTCATCGAGGATATCGGACTTTCGTATGAGCGATGCCGCGGAAAACTTCTCCGCGCCGGGCACTGATGTTTCTATCAGCTCCCCGTCGTCGTCCTTGGTGGTCATGAGCATGACCTGTTCGTTTGCGAACATCATATCCGCCATGCTGCTCTGATAATATTTAAGGGTCTCCGGCATACCCACTGCCATTGACAGGAGCAGCATCACGAAACTCACTCCCACAAACATCATTATGTAATTCGGGATATTCTGGAGGAAGACCCGCATACGGAACCTCGCGAAAAACTTCCACTTCGGGAGCCGCACTGCCTTTTTGCGCCGTGTCTTTTTGAGGTCATGGCGCAGAAATCTCAGAGGTGAGAGCCGCAGCATCCTCGTTATCACTATGAAGTTGATAACAAGCATCAGCACAATCGGTATAAGCGTTGTTCTCACAAACGCGTCGGAGGTCCATACTGTCTCATACGTGGGCAGACTGTAGCTGTTGTAGTACATAGCCGTGACCACGTGTTTCAGCGCAGTGTATCCGAGGATATTCCCCACTATCGCCGCAAAGAGCACCACCAGCAGCGGACCGCTCATGTAGTACCGCAAAAGCTCGCCCTTTGTAAAGCCCGAAGCGCGCAGCGTGCCGATGACCGAGGACTCCTTCTCCAGCTTTGCGGAAGCCGTCACCGCGAATATGAACGCCAGCACCGCCACAAGGATATACAGCAGCACTCCGCCCATGGATTCATCGCTTCCCATGTCCGTCGGCGCGAATGTTATTGCATGGTTCGCATAGGCGGGAACATAGTCCTTTATCTCCGTTTCGTCCTCCGCTACCGCTGTCTGTGTTATAAGCACTTTGAGAAAGTTGTCGGAAAGCGCCTTCTCCGCTATTACGTCAGCAGGCTTGTTCACATATTCAAAGGCATAGTTCGCGTGCAGCGGTGCGTTCATGCGCTCAAAGCCCGCGTCTGTCACCATAGCCACATCGAACGTCAGCGCATCGAACATGGTGTCGGTATTGCTCTCGTAAAGCGTAGAGTAATCCACGAACGCCGCAAGTCCCACTATCGTGTATTCCGCGTTCCCTGCTTTTATGGTGTCGCCTGTTTTAAGCTTCACGTTGTCAGCGTGCATACGGTCAATGATTATCTCGTTCTCATTTTCGGGCTTTCTGCCCTCAAGTATATCGTACAGGTCAAAGTCCTTACGCTCGCTGTAAACGCGTATCCTGCCGCTGTACGAAACATTTCCCGGTATTATCTCGTCCTGTTCCCTGAAGAAAAGCTCGTGGATCTTTACCGGTACGGGCTCGAATGACTTGTCAAGCTCATAGCGCTCGGCAAGCTCGTCGTACTTCTCGTTTATCTCCTTGTCTATCTCTTCCTTTGCTTCCTTCATTGCGTCGGACAGCGCAGTCTTGTAGTCCTCCGACTCATAGGCGGCTTTGAGAGCTTCTTCCACTGCACTCTCATAATTCTCCGACATTGCCGTCTCCACAGCTTCGGACATCGCAGCCTCACGCTGTTCGTCAGTCACCTCCGCGCCGAGTGCCGCGTACCCCGCGAGCTGTTCCTCAACCGCCGCGGTGACCTGAGAGGTAATGACAGACTTTACCTGTTCCCGCACGTTTTCTTCAATCGCTTCGTTTACCGCGTCAGTGACCTTCTCCTCGGCTTCGCTGTATGCGCGGTCGCGGAACACCGTGACCATGTCCGCTTTCTCTCCGCGTTCGAGTTCTGCCAAAAGAGCGCTGTCAGCCTTTGCGGAAAGCTCAAAATGTCCGTCCTCACGGCGAAGCTCTTCCACATTGTTATCCAGTGTGGTCATCATGCTGTTGTTTGCGACATACATACCCGACACGAATCCTATCGTGACCACGAGCATAAGGAATATCATCAGATAGCGTTTCCAGTCGCTCAGCAGGTCTTTCCACACCCGCTTATTAAGCGGGTTGCCGGGTCTTTTCCCGGCTCCTACGGTACCGTTCTGCATTTTTAACAGCCCCCTTACCATTCAAGCTCGTCGGCTGTGATCTTCTGCGTGTTCACATCGTCGTGGCGTATCTTCCCGTCGCGAAGCTTTATGACATGGTCAGCCATAAGCCGTATCGCTTCATTATGCGTAACCATGATTATCGTGTTGCCGTACTTGCCGTTGACCTCCTCGATAAGGCGCAGTATCTCCTTTGAGGTGGTGTAGTCAAGTGCGCCGGTAGGCTCGTCGCACAGCAGTATATCGGGATTTTTCACTATTGCCCTGCCTATGGATACCCTTTGCTGCTGTCCGCCCGAAAGCTGATTCGGGAGCTTGTGACGATGCTCGTACAGTCCGAGTATTTTCAGAAGCTCGTCGATGTCAAGCGGCTTATCCGACAGGTACGCGCCGGTCTCTATGTTTTCCTTGACATTGAGATTCGGTATCAGGTTATATGACTGGAACACATAGCCGAGATGCCTGCGCCTGTACTGCGTAAGCCCTTTCTCGTCCATTCTGCTGAGCCTGTCGCCGTTTATGTAGATCTCGCCCGAGTCCGCGCTGTCGATGCCGCCGAGGATATTCAGCAGCGTGGATTTTCCCGAGCCCGAGGGTCCGAGCAGAACGCAGAACTCTCCCTTCGCAACTGTGAAATCAAGCCCCTTCAGCACATCCTGCTTAGTTTCTCCGCTGCCGAAGCTCTTTGTAAGCTCCTTGACTTCAAGGAATTTTTTCTCTTCTTCGCTCATTTCCGTTCTCCTGTTTTCAAGTTTGGTTAGACGCTGCTAACACATACTGATTATATCACTCCGCCGGTATTATTTCAACCGTCATTTCTAACAAGATTTCCGGTCAAATAGCCGCATATATCAGTCATTTTAAAAGAAAAGAGCCGTGCGCGGTATTATCCGCACGGCTCAGACATTCATGCTACTTTATCTTGCTCTGGAGCATATCGAGAAGCTCACCGAATTTAGCAATTTAAACGTACAGGCTCTATACCTTATGCGGAGCGGGTTAGAGGCGATTTGCAAAACGAGGGGATTTTGTGATAAATGAGGAGATTTTTTGACAAATTTGCGGCTTCCGCGTCAGATCACGTGATTGTTATTCTGTATGTTTTCTGTTTCTTTATTATATCATATTATTATGTTATTTTCAACAAAAACCGGTTTATATACAGCATTTGAATAGATAAGTCTTTACCTGAACTTGTTTACCGTACATCGTGTCTATCGTCACATCAAGACATAAAAAATACCGCTCTGCATTCGCATGCAAAACGGTATTCGTGGTATTCTGTTGTAAGTTTATGCCGATTCTTCTTCGTCATCAACTATTTCAACAGGTGGTAATAATGAGTAAATATAATTACCTATTTGCTGTAATGTTTCTCCCGGATGATTCTCGACATAGGCTAAAGCTTCATCAAAAATAGGATTGTCGTTTTCTCCGTCAAGTGATAAAACCGCAGGAAAGACAACAGCTTCAAAATCTTCCTGCGTATCGGAATCGGTCATTTTTGATTTTATTAATTCAATAAATTTCAATTCCTTTTCAGATAAACTGTCATTCATTTCCCTTATACCCCTTTCTGATTTGATTTATTTTAGACTGGTTCTTTTCTGTAAGAGGAATTTTAGCAGTGAAACCATAAGAACCGACATCAAAAACTTTTACAAGATAAAAATGATTTCGATTCTCATAAGGCACAGTTGCACCTATTTTAGCATCAGGATGATCTGTTAAAAACTGGTGTGTAAGTCTTGCTCTTTCTTTCGCACCTATCTTCGGCGGTTTCAAAGGAAGTGAAACGCTGTTCATTTTTCCTCCTACACCTCCAGCACTTGTAAAGCGACATTTATCATCATGATACGGATTATCTCTTGACTCAAGTATATCACAAATATCCGCTCCTGTCAAGTCGAAAGTGAAGCTGTCCTTAATCCAGATGCGAAGTAAGAAGAGCAGAGATAATGTGCTTAACATACTTGAATACTTCAATAATACCATCAGTGACGGCATATTATTTGATACCAATAAACGACAAACCGCCCACAATGTGAGCGGTTTTCCGCATTCGTAAAAAGACAATACTGCGCAGTCAATGCGGTTCATCGTTTTTGACATTGGGCATTCCGATACCGTTCTGAATCTGCTCGGTAAATACGTCATATGTTTTGTAATTGTTTATCTCGCATGAGGGACACGGGTTTACGAACGTCTGGATAATTCCCAGCTTATACGGGCATTTTTCACACGGTTTGATGAGTTTCAAGAACATACCTCCTGCCCTTTTATTTTGTGTAAAATTCTTTCATGTCGTCAAGTCTGAGACAGCCGAGCTTGCGGAACGGAAAACTAACTAACCGTTTGAAATGCCAAAGGCTCGGAAAACAATATCCTGAGCCTTTACAAAGTAGATTCAATCATTCTTCTCGATATCCTGCCAATTTGAATTATGCAGTATCTCTGCATCATCACTGACAAAGACCTTTGCGGCTTCCTCATCACCGCAAAGCTGATACAGCATCCAAGCGGTCATATACCCGTCGGAGCGAACAAGCATATCCTCATGCTCTGCGCCTGTGGCTCTTGCCCGAACTTTCTCCACATCATCAGAAATGCTGTTATAATTCGTGATAACTGCTTCAAGAGGACATACGCCCGCAAAATCCTTTGTAATATCCGGAACATCGGCATCATCGGTTTTTCCTGTTCCCGAAGTCATAAAATACGGTATCGTGACCTTGTTTACATCATAATCCCAACCCATATTTTTCGCAAGGAAGGGATAAGCTGCACTGCCTGTGAATATCGTCTTATACAGCTTTCCATTATCATAATTCGTAACTGCACACAGCGCTCCGGCACCGCCTTGCGAATATCCCATGATACCGATATTGTTTTTGTCGATCTTGCCGTACAGGTCACTGTCAGCACCGATATTCAGGATAAGATCAAGTGTCTGTGATGCAGTTTCACCTGTGCCGGACTGCGGATCATCGTTGCCGACCACAATAAATCCCCATGAAGCTATCCTGTCAAGCACAGCCATATAATTTCTTGCCCGTGTACCGCTTGCATTGACCGAAACGATCATCGGATAGGATCTGTTGCTGTCCGCAAGCTCCGCAGGATAAAACACCCTTATCGTGTCGATCTTGCTGTTATCGCTCTTAAATTCAGTGCAGGCAGTCTCAAAGCTGCCTCTGCCGGAATATTTCTTTTCAAGTACGGCATCTGTCTTGAGATCATCGAAATAGTTATTATCGTACCAAGGACGGCGTTCGTGTATCTTGCCCTTTATGAAGAATATCACTATAACGGTGAGAAGGATAAGCAGAATGATACCTATGATCTTCAACACCTTATGCCCCCGTTTCGTTTCAGTTTTCATGTTTGACCTCTCCTCAGAATGTTTTATCAAGCAACTCCAGTCCGTAGTTCTTGACATCACCGTTCACAGCATCAAATATCCACTCACTGACGCTTCTGTCATTTCCGAGCTTGTCAAATACATTCGCAGATATGATCGTATGCTGGGTATTATGGGTTTCTGCATCTTCTCCGCAGCACCAGATATAAATGCCCACATCGGGGATATTTGTCTGCAACCCGTTTACCATTTCTTTCAGATCGCGCTGGAAGTTATCGCCAAGCTCTTTGGTTTGATCCATTTTTCCGCTGTCGATATAAGACTGATACTGCATCAGCGTATCATCACGGTATGAGCAGTCAAAGAGTATTTTCACGCTGTCACCGCGCTTTTCGTGGAGTGCGGTCAGACTGTCAAGGACAAGGTTATTTGTGGTCAGTCTGTCTGATATTTCAGTCGGAGTTTTCCACAAATTCACAGCCGTTTCGTGCCAGCCGTCATAAAGGAGGAGAGAGCTGTCAACACAGACTGTCACATTTTCAGCGCTGGGAAAACGGTCGATCACATCATCAGCCAGCAAGGAGGTCGCAAATCCGCCTGCTGAAAAGCCTGTTACAAGCAGCGTGTCAGGCTCTCCGATATACTGCCTGACCTGTTCCACATAAGCGGAGTAATTGCTGTACCCCGTGTGATATACGGTCTTTTTGCCCTCGTAAGTTCCTGTGCCTGCGTGAAAATCGCCAGTCGCATAGGGAATTACGATAAAGCTCCAGTCCTTGAATGGATTATCCTCCGCTGTGCTGCCGATGCCGCCCTGTGCGACAAAATCCTGTGCCGTCATATTAGTCGCATAGAACTTATTACCGCCCTCGGAAGTCACAGGAGTGATGCTTACACCGCCGCCGAAGAAATATACAACTACTTTGTTTTCCGTACCCTTTCGGAAGATACCGTGCCATTCACTTCCGTCCGAGGACTTTGCACCGTCCACTTCAACCTCGTACCACTTGCCGATCTCAGGTTCACCTTTGAGCTTCGGGAAGGACTTAAGGAACGTCAGTTTCAGAAGAATAAATATGCCTAATGCAAACACCAAAATAATAATGCCGATGATGATAAGCACCTTTTTCAGTCTGCTTTTCGGTTTTATGTTCTCCATGACAACTCCTCCTCTTATGTATTCGCTTCAAGAAAGGCAAGCACTCTGTCAAATGCATCCTTTCTTATCAAGAACTTGACAAAAGCGCTTTTCTATGATACTATAATATCATAAAACAGCTGCAAAGTCAATAAGATCGGGAAAATGATACTATTTGGCGAAATAGTATCATCAGGCAGAAGGGAAGAACGGAAAATGTCGGAATATGTTACCTCAGCCTACGGCGAAGCGCTGTTCAAGCTGATGAAAAAGAAGAACATCGAAAAGATAACCGTGGACGAGCTGTGCGAGGAGGGCGGCATCGGCAGGGCGACTTATTTTCGCAACTTCAAATCAAAGGACGAGATCATTACCGCCTACATTATCATGAAGTGGCGAGAATATGAGCGTGAACACAGGCTCAAGGAGCATCAGTTGAGTGACAGCTACCGTGTCAGGCGATACTTTGATTTCTGCTATTCGCTGCGGAAAAAGAACGACCTCATCATCGGGCAGGGGCATCACGGAGCGATCTTGTCTGCCTATGAGGTCATCATGACCGACAGCGACACCGATCAGTCCATTGATACCTACGAAAGTTACTACCTTGCCTATGGGCTTTTCGGCATCTTTATGAAGTGGGCAAAGAACGGTTATGCCGAGTCGGTGCAGGAGATGACGCAGATCGTGGTGGAGAGGATATTTGCAGGAAATATGGAATAAATGAAGCCCTGAGAAATGCTTATCGGTAAGCAGATCTCAGGGCTTCTTCTGTTATTCAGTTCCAAAAGGGTATGCTGTCATTGAAGCGTGCGCCATAATGATGAAATGGGCTTGTACGGAACGGATTATAGGTGTTCCAATAAACTACGGGCTAATGAAATAGTGCTGCTCGCACGGCTTCTCATAACGATTCACCAAATCTTCTGATCTTTGCAAGCAGCTCATCAGAAACACCGCCTGCGGATGTAAACACTCCCATATCTTTTAATCCCAGATAACCGAGAAAATCACCATTGTATGAAAACATTGCACCATCATACTGGTTTCTGTCGCCGGAGGATAAAAACATTGCTATTTTAGTCAAGCTTTTAGGTGCAGCAGGATAAAGCGCAGAATAAAACCTGTCGATCACGCATTTAAGTTGCCCACTAAT
>JAGBLA010000181.1 GCA_017635675.1 Ruminiclostridium sp. | reverse complement strand
CTCTCTCTGTCTCTCTGTCTCTCTGTTACTTTATCTCGGTTCCGGGGTAATAGAAGCTCAATATCCGGTCGTAGGTATAGCCGTACTTGGAAGCGAGAATGTTAGCGCCGTGCTGACTGAAACCTACGCAATGTCCATAGCCGTAGGTAGTTATGGTGAACTCGTCTGATGCCGCGTCATAGCTGATGTCGAACGCTGCCGAGCGGATATCGTAATCCATTATCTTCTCGCGGAAGATACGTCCCGTTATCGCCACATCGCGGGTACCGTTGTTATACTTTGTGTAGCCGCCTATGTTCATCTGCCCCACGAACACCTCGTCGGTGTAGGATTCTATCTTTATCCACTCCGATGGGTCGCCTGAAAGCATTATGCCCGTGCTCTTGCTTACGTAGTCCTTTATCTCCTCCGAGCTGAACTTCGCCTGCCTGCCGTAGTTGATATCGTACTCCTTGTCAATGAACCCGGTATCTATGCTTTGCAGATACGGATAGTCAATGCCCCATACATTCTTTGACGATGCGGTGCGTCCTGCCGTAGATGCCGAGTACACCGCCTGTATCATCGTGCCGTTGTAGTACAGCGCCTTGCCGAGCACTTGATTTACAAGGTTTATGACCTTCTGGCTCGGGGTGCTCTTGGCTATGTAAGCATTCTGTCCGTTGTCGTTGTAATACTTGATGTAGGTGTATGTGGCTATCGCCTGGGCTTTGATAGCTTCGTCGTCGAACACATCGCTTATCTCCGCCATGACTGCCGCCGAGACCACGTTGAGCGCGGTATCGGTGATTATCTTTCCGCCCGCGTTGACTGTGAATATCTCGTTCGCCGCATTGTTCACGGGGCCTTCGGTCGTCGTGACCGCAGTCGTAGTTGTGACAGTAGTTTCTGCCGTCGCAGATACTACCGTGACATCACCGCCGTCGATGTCGTCCTCGGGAGACTCGGTAACATCAGGATACTCCTCCTCGTCAGGCTCGTCGTCCTCAATGTCGTCCTCGTCCTCACGGGTGACTGCCGCCACGGTGGTAGTTGTGGTGGTTTCCGGCGCGGCTGTTGTGGTCGCAGCCGTTGTGGTAGTTGTTGTAGTCTCGGGCGGAGCCGTTGTCGTCGTTTCCTCCGACGATACCTCGGTCTGCGGTACTGTGGTCGTGGTAACAGGCACAGTGTAATCAAGGTCATCGCCGCTCATCACGTAATCCGCGGGCGCGGTGGTGGTGGCAGGCTTGGTGGTCTCCTCCTCCGAGGGGATAAGCAGCACTGTCTCCGTGCGGGTGTAGTCCGCGAGAGAGGGTTTTCTGCCGTTTGCGACGTTGAGCTCGGTGGCGTAGGTATATACCGCCATGCCATACTCATCTACCCCCGATGTCACCGCGGGAGCGGGCTCAGCCTTTTCCTCGGCGACTGCCGCCGCCTCAATGCCGAGACTTACATCTATACTTTCGATAGTTCCCATTATCCCGAACAGGAACACGTACAGGCTTATTATAAACAGAGAAATGGTTATTTTGATAAGTGAACCTTTTTCCGTAATCTCACCTCCGTGAACGTATATGGACTGTGCCGCGTCACTCGGAAGTACCCTTGAAATCCTTTATGTACGCGGGGTCCCACTTTCTTCCGCCCCATTCGCAGGCATAGTTCTTATAATACGCGTCGAACATCTTGCGGCGCACGTTGTTGTTCTCGTCAAAGCCTGAGTTATCTATGAATTTCGAGGTATCAAGCTCAAGCGACTCGTCATCGCGCACCTTTCTCGCCATGACCACAAGTCTCATGTCGCTGAACATGGAGAAATCACAGGTGGAGAGGGTAAGTATCTCGTCGCCGTATTCGAGGTCAACGCCGGTATAGAAATAGCTCCTGTCGAGCACCTCGGCGATGTAATTGTCGAACTCGGACTTTGTGCGGAAATACACGGTGTTCCAGTAGTCGAACACCTCACCGTGCTGTTCGTTGGTATTGGTGAGGAATACCGAGAACACGAAGTATTTGTTGCGCTCATAGAGCGTGTCGAACTCGATAAGATAGTTCTGCTTGAGGAACTCCATGCCCTCCTTGCGGTAGTGGGAAAGGGGCTGGAAGTAGTTGTTGGTGATAAGGTTGTGACCGTAGAGGAGCGTGTTGCCCGGCATAACGCCCGGACCTATCTTTCCGCGGCAGTCCGCGAAGATAGTGCCGTTCTCGTTTGGTCCCTTATCGAATGTATGCTTTAAGTAGTACTCGTTGTCGTCGGTCTGTACCACGGGCATCTGTATGTAGGGATACAGCTCTATCCAGCCCACGAAGTCATTGTTCTGCTCGTAGAACGGCAGGTACTCCGCGAGCACCTCTACGTCCTTGTTCTTGTCCTCGCCGCTGTTCGCACTGCTTTCGTCGTCGTCATCGTCGGGCATAAGTATCGTCACGACATCGTCCGACGCGCTTCTCTCACGCTGTTCGGCGTAATTTGCCACCTCTTCGTTGTTGCGTTGGTCGCGCAGAACGTAGAAGTCGAGCATGATAAATCCCGCCACGAACAGCACGATTATCGACACGAGGAGCACTATCTTGCGCACCGCCTCACCGACGGAATCGCCCTTCCACGGAAGAACTCCGCTGAGAAAGGTCTCTATCGGACCCATTTTTTTGCGCTTTTTTGGCGGGCGGCGCTTTTCGCTGTTTTTCTTTGATGATACGATATCTATTTCGGGCATTGTTCATCCGCCTTCTTATCTTATGCTGTGGGAGCCTGCTCGGCTTCCTTTGCCTTTACGTACTCGTCAAATCCCTTGACCTTGCTTGTGTCCCAGTTTCTGCCGCCCCACGAGCCGCCTCTTACCGTATAGTAATAGTCGAAGTACAGCGGGCTCGGGTTCTCGTAAGCCTTGGAGGTGTCCACCTCGGTGCTCTCTCCCTCTCTTACGCGGCGGGCGAAAACTACAAATCTCGTGTCGGCGTTCTCCTTGCCGAGGGGGTAATAGCACGTTGACAGCGTGAGCAGCTCGTCGCCGTATTCAAGGTCAACATCGGTGCATATCATGCTTCTGTCCATGATATTGCCGATGTAGTCGAAGAACTGCGCCTCATTGGGTATCTTTCTCTGCTTGTAATACTGGAAAACGCTTCCGTTCTTGGTCTCGGTATTCACGAAGATAGCCGCGAACACCTTGTATGTACCCTTTTCCCAGATAGTATCGAAGGTTATGGTCGGGGAAGCCACGTACTGGCTTATGCCGAGCCTCTGCCCCGTTATCTTGCTGTTGTTCCAGACGCAGTATCTCGTGAGCTTCGCAAAGCTCTTGCCTGACGCCATGTTATGACCGTACAGCACGATGTTTGCGGGGCGGGTGCGGGTGGTGAACTTGCACTTGTAGTCGGCGAATATCGCGCCCTCCTTGACCTCCTTGCCGTAGAAATCGTGGGTGAGGTAATACTTGTTGTCCTCGTACTGCACCACAGGCTCGTTGATGTCCTCCTCGCCGGGTATCTCGATGTTTATCCAGCCTATCATGTCATTGTTGACATTGTAGAAATCCTCGTAGGTCTTTGAGTCGCCGTAGTCGGAATGTTCGCCGGGAACATCCGCGGTCATGGGCGTGAGCGGCGGCAGGGTGGTCGTGGTAGTCGTGGTGATTATAGGCGCCATTGTCGTCCTTGTGGTGGTAGTGGTCTCGGGCGGCGCCGTAGTAACCTCGGCGGTGACGGAGGTGTCCGCGGGCTGCTCGTTCCCTCCGCAGGACGACGCGAGCAGCACACACGCGGCGGTGAGCACTGCCGCGAGACGCTTGTGATGGGTTGTTCTGAACATATTTATCATTCCTATTCTTTTTATGGGCATAAACCCTGTTTTTTATTCTCCTTTATAGCTCAGCAGCTTTGAGCTGTCCCACTTTCTGCCGCCCCACGAGCCGCCCTCAACGCGGTACTGGTAAGCGAACTTGAGCGGGTCGGGGTTGCGCACCGCCTTTGACACATCGACCTCGGCGCTCTCGCCGTCGCGCACCTTTCGGGCGAATATTGCCACGCGGGTATCCGCCTTTTCCTTGCCGTAGGGGTAGTGGCAGGTGGAAAGTGTCAGAATGCTGTCGCCGTACTGTAAATCAACGTCCGTCCACAGCACGCTCCTGTCCATGATGTCGAGTATGAACGCGTTGAATGTCGCTTTATTGGGGAAATCGCGGTAGTTGAGGTATGGATATACCTCGCCGAGCTCCTCCTGGGTGTTGAACAGCACGCAGGCGAAAACCTTCCACTCGGCATTTTCGTACAGCGTGTTGAACGTCACCGTCGGGTGCTCCTTGTAGAACAGGAGCGGGTCTTTCTTGTACGCGTCGGGGTCGGTCATTACGTTGGGGGTGTAGTATCGCGAGAGCTTCGCGAACATGGTGTCGCCGTTCCACATATTATGACCGTAAAGTATGGTGTTCCCCGAGAGCTCGCCGAAGCTGAACTTGTTGCGGTAGTCCGCGAAGATAGCTCCGCGCTGGGTCTCATCGCGGAAGAAGTTGTGGGTGAGGTAGTAATCGTTGTCGTCCGCCTGCATGACGGGGTAGTTGATGTTGACGATAGGGTCGGTCTTGCTTCCGAGCTTCACCCAGCCCACGATGTCCCGATTCTGGGAGTAAAGTCCGAGGAAGTCCGGCAGTATGCCCGGCTTTTCGGCTTCTATCTTGTCGAGGTCGCTGTCGGTGAGGTTGAGCTCGCCCTTTATCTTCTCCCTTACCTCCTCGACGCTCTCGGACTCCTGAACTATCGGCTTGTATATCTCGGCTACCTTAATATCTATATTCCCTTGGTTTCCCTCGTCGATTATGCTGTAAACCACCGAGCCGCCCGTGATAACGAACGCTACCACCGCGACATCGAAGATTATCTTGCGCACCGACTCGGCGATGCCGTCGCCCTTGACGGGGAATATGGCGTGCAGCGCGCGCACGAAGAAATTCGGCTTTTTCGGGCGCCTGCTGTCGTAATAATCGTCGTCGTCATCGTCATAGACGAGCTTTTTCGAGCGCGTCCGCCTTGTGTCGGGCGTATCGTCGTCATCGTCGTCGTTATCGTAATAGCTTGTGCCGATATAGCTGCCAATGTCCTCGGTGTCCTTGTCCTCGGGCATTTCATAGCTTTTCTCGGTATGACCGTCCGGGTGTTTCCTGTGCGGTCTTTTTGCAAAGCCTGCCATAACTTACTCCTTTTATTCTCCTGTTATCTTCCTTTTTATCATCAGAAGCGCCTGAAGCGCTGCCTTATACCGTATCGTGTCACGGGCGGTAAGAGCCTCGGGGAAGTAATCGTCCGTGAACAGGTGACGCTCGGCGTAGGTCGTATCGGCTGTGGAAATGCCGAAGCATACTGTGCCTACGGGTTTGTCGGAAGTCCCGCCCGAAGGTCCCGCAATGCCTGTCACCGATACCGCGATGTCGGCACCCGACACGGCGCGCGCTCCCTTCGCCATTTCCGCCGCGGTATCCACCGAGACCGCTCCCGTTTTTGCGAGGGTCTCCTCACGCACGCCGAGGAGCTTGATCTTCGCTTCGTTGGCATAGGTGCAGAAACCGAAGCCGAACACCTCCGACGAGCCCGGCACCGATGTTATCTCCGCCGATATCAGCCCGCCCGTGCAGCTCTCCGCCAGCGCGAGGGTAAGCCCGTGCTCCTTTAATAATTTTACTACATTCTCCGCCGTCTTGTCAAGTTCTGTAACCATATTGTAATAATTTAACGCGTAAAGCGTTTATTTCCTTTCATAGTTTGAAATCCTTTATCTCTATCCCCGCGACAGCCTTTTCTATCAGCGGCGCGAAGTCGAACCGCGCTTCCGCGGCCTCCACCTCCGCGAGCACGGGCTTCGTCCGCGGGTGCTTGGGTGTGAACACGGTGCAGCAGTCCTCGTAGGGCTGGATAGATGTCTCGAATGTGCCTATCTTGCGCGCTATCTCGGTTATCTCCTTCTTGTCCATGCCTATGACGGGTCTGAACACGGGGAACTCCGCCGCCTTGTCGGTGCAGGCGAGCGCCATTATGGTCTGGCTTGCTACCTGTCCCACGCTCTCGCCCGTTATGATAGCCTTATAGTCGTGCTCCGCGCATATACGGTTGGTTATTTTTATCATAAGCCTGCGCATTATGACAGTAAAATATTCCTCGGGGCAGTGGTCGCGCAGAGCTTCCTGTATCTCGGTGAACGGGACCACGTAGAACCGTATGTCGCCGCAGTACGGCACAAGCTCCGTGCAAAGCTCCTCCACCTTCATAAGTGCGCGCTCGGAGGTATAGGGCGGGCTCTGGAAGTGTATCGCGTCAACGCCTATGCCGCGCTTCGCCATCATATACGCCGCCACGGGGCTGTCGATACCGCCCGAGAGCAGCAGCAGCGCGGTGCCGCTGCTTCCGACGGGAATGCCGCCCACGCCGATGATACGCTCGGCGCTTAAATACGCATTGGAGTCGCGTATCTCGCAAAGCACCGTCACATCCGGTTCATGCACATCTACCGTGAGGTGCGGATAGGCTTCGAGTATCGCCGCGCCGAGTTCACGCTGTATATCGGGGGTCTTCATGGGGAACCGCTTGTCCGAGCGCTTGGCATCGACCTTGAAGGTCTTTGCCGCGCCGAGGACTTCCTCAAGATACGGCACGCCGAGCTTTACTATCCCGTCGAAGTCCTTCGGCAGCACCGCTGCGCGCTGCACCGCCGCTATGCCGAACACTTTGCGCACCCAGCCTGCCGCTGCCTCGATGTCCGCGTCGTCGTTTTCGGGCGTTATGTACACCGTGGACTGGTTGCGTGTCACGCGGAATTCACCGCACTTCACGAGCCTGCGCTTTATATTCCTGACGAGCAAGTCCTCAAAGGTGTTTTTATTGAGCCCTTTCAGCGCTATCTCGCCGTATTTTGCCATTATTACTTCCTGCATCGTACTTATCTCCTGAATCGTTTTATCCCGTCCGAAATGCCCTGCACAAGCACATCTATGTCGCTTTCCGCTGTGAAGGGCGACATACTCACGCGTATAGCGCTGTCCGCGTCCCTGTCGGGGACTCCGAACTGCGCGAGAACGCCGCTCGTCTTGCCCCGTGAGCAGGCGGAGCCGCTTGACACGTATATCTCACGCTCCTCAAGGAAGTGCAGCATTATCTCGCTGCGCACCCCGCGTACCGAGAAGTTGAGTATGTTTTTCGCGTTCTCGTAGCTGTTTATGCGTATGTCGGGCAGCTCCGACAGCGCGGCGGTGAGCCTGTCATTCAGCGCCGCATACTTATCACAGCAGTCGGGGTAGCTTTTCACCGCCTCCGCAAAGCCAGCGATAAGGTCAACGGGCTCTGTACCCGAGCGGATCCCGCCCTGCTGACCGCCGCCGTACAGCAGCGGAGCTATGCGCATACCCTCCGACCTGTACAGTGCGCCTATGCCCTTCGGACCGTGTATCTTATGTCCCGAAAGGCTTATAAAGTCGGCGGCGAGCGTCTTTACAGGGAGCTTGCAGAACCCCTGCACCGCGTCGGCGTGTACTATGGTCTTCGGGTTTATGCGTTTTACCGCCTTGTATATCTTCGAGGTATCGGTGATGAAACCTGTTTCGTTGTTGACCCACATCACGCTCACCAACACGGTATTTTCGTCCGCTGCGTCGATAATGCGCTGCTCGAAGTCCTGCGGCTCGCTGCTTTTCGGCGGCTTTACCCTCACCACTTCGTAACCCTCGTTTTCAAGCTCTCTTAGCGGGTTTTCGACGCTCGGGTGCTCGAATGACGTGGTGACTATGCGCTTACCGTTGTGCTTATAGGTTTTCGGCACGCCGAACAGCACGGTATTGCTGCTTTCCGTGGCGCCCGAGGTGAAGATGATGTCCCCGTCGCGCTTCAGTGCCGCAAGGATAGTTTGCTTCGCGTCTTTTATCACCTTCTCGGCGTTTATACCCATGCCGTGCAGCGATGAGGCATTGCCGAAGTTTCCCGCCATGTTGTCGGCTATCGCCTTTATCACGCTGTCGAAGGGCTGCGTGGTAGCCGAATTGTCAAGATATATCATAAGTCCTCTTTTCGGAGTATTTTTATAGGTATTCGCGTATATTGTTATATACTCCTATATATTATACCACATTTTGTAAAAAAATAAAATAGCATATTATGTGAAAATTTGCACAAAATTATCGTTGAGAAAGTGCATATCTGCACTTTAATGTCAAAAACGCAATATAAACGACCGAAAGGAAACCGAAATGTCAAATGTAATGATGTCAAAGCGGGCGTTCGCAAGGATAATCACCTTCTCGCTCGCGGTAATACTCACACTCGCGGTATTTGCGGTGAAGAACGGCACCCGCGCCGACAGAGCCGAACGCGCCGTGGAAAACACCTATATGAATGCGGTGGAAGACCTGTCGCTCGGGCTCGACAACATAAATAACAACCTGCAAAAGGGTATGTACACCAACAGCGTTTCCATGCTTGCAGACCTGTCCGACAAGCTGACGAGCGACGCTGCAACGGCAAAGAACTCGCTTTCGCGGCTGCCCATAGACGAGCTTGACCTCACCGACGCGTACAGATTTCTCTCACAGGTGGGCAACTACTCAAAAGCGCTTGCGGACAAGTGCGCCAAGGGCGGCACACTCACCTCCGAGGAGCGCCGCAATATCGAAGCGCTTTACGCCTATGCTGCCGAACTTAGCAGTAATATGTGGGACATTGAACAGCGCATCGAAAAGGGAAGGATAACCCTCTCCGACACCGTGTATGCCGCGTCGCAGCTTGACGCCGAGGAGCCTGTCACCGTCACCGACGGTTTCACGGACTTTCCCGCCGAGGACAACAGCTTCCCGTCGCTGATATATGACGGACCCTACTCCGACCACATTATGGAGAAGACGCCCATAATGCTCAAAAACGAATCCGACATCGACTCGGGAGAGGCTCTGCGCCGCGCAAAAAAGCTCTCCGACAGCGGTGAGCTCACGCTTCTCACCCAAGAGGATGGGAAAATGCCCTCGTATGTGTTCACCGACGGCACCAGGACAATAGCGATAACCAAGGCGGGTGGCAGGTACTCCTATATGCTCGGCTCGCGACGTGTCGGCAAGCAGACCATTACCGCCAAGGAAGCCGTGCGCCGCGCCGAGGACTTCATGTCCGAGCTCGGCATACGCGGGCTCACCGACTCGTACTATGAAATAAGGGACGGTATCTGCGTCGTGAACCTTGCCGCCGAGCAGAACGGTGTCACCATGTACACCGACCTGATAAAGGTGGGAGTTGCGCTCGACAACGGCGAGGTCATCTCGTTTGATATGCGCGGCTATCTCACAAATCACATGATAAGAAGTCTCCCGCAGCCTAAGATATCCGCGGAGCTTGCCGAGACCCTTGTTTCTGCCAATCTTTCTCCCGTCTCCACCAAGCTCTGCGTTATCCCCTCCGTCGGTCAGAACGAGCTTTTCTGCTATGAAGTACGCTGCACAGGCAAGCAGGGCGAGAATATCCTCGTCTATCTCAACGCCGAAACAGGCAGAGAAGAACAGATCCTGATCCTTAAGATTGGCCGCGGCGGCGTGCTTACAGTGTGACAGAGAGAGAAACAGATTGGGGCGCTGCCCCAAACCCCGCTGGGGCTCTGCCCCCGTCCCCGCAGGGGGCTCCTCGCCCCCTTGACCCCTCGGCGGTGAGCACCGCAGGCAGTACCGTGACACGGAGACTCGTTACTCTGTTCATAGCAAAAAAATACAGCAGACCTGTTTGTTACGGGTCTGCTGTTTCTTTGTCGCTGCGAAGTGAGTAT
>JAGBLA010000180.1 GCA_017635675.1 Ruminiclostridium sp. | reverse complement strand
CTTTGAAAAGAGAAAATGAGATAGCCGCGTCGGATACAAGGAAAGCCGACGAAGCCGGGCTGGCGCCCGGTTAGGAGGTTTGACGCAGTAGACGGCGTGGATAGCTCTTTTTCTCTCAAATTGGGTTTTTAGAGGTTCCCTAATATCGCGGATAAAACGAAAGGCGGAATATAATGTCAAGGGAAGAATACAGCAGCTTCGGCAGAAAGCTTGCATTTCATACGGCACCGACGCTGCTGGGTATAAAGTGCGCGAGCCTTGTATCGCTGTCGCGGCTTGAATTCGACCTCGGAGTTCATCTGCGTATATTCAACCGTCGGACTGCGGGCAAAGGGCTGAAGATACGCATTATGCACGTTTGCGATACACGCTGTGTGATGCTCGTTTACAATGAGCGCAAGCTTGCCGAAAGACTGAACGAAAAACAGACCGCGGCGATGCTTAGAGACGAGGGATATGATGTGGGCGCCGGGCTTGACGCTATGCTCGAAAGGCTTTCAGAGCGAATGGAAAGCTGCGGCTTTCCCCATGAGATAGGTCTGTTTCTCGATTATCCCGCGGAGGACGTCAAGGGATTTATCGAGAATAACGGCGAGAACTACAAGCTCTGCGGATGCTGGAAGGTCTATGGCTCGGAGGACAGTGCAAGACGCACGTTTGAAAACTACGAAAAGTGCAGAAGATTTCTGTGCAATAAACTGAATGAGGGCTGCGATATTTACAGCGCCCTCAGAATATCATAACATTACAGGAGGTCATTTATGGCAGCAGCAGTTATTTATTGGAGCGGTACAGGCAATACCGAGAAAATGGCAAAGGCAGTCGCAGAGGGCGCAGGCGTTGAGGCTGTGAGCGTTTCGGATCTCAAGGGCGATATCGCGGCTTTTGACGCGATAGCTCTCGGAAGTCCCGCAATGGGTGATGAGGTGCTTGAGGAAAGCGAGTTTGAACCGTTCTTCGCAGGTATCGAAGGTAAGATAAGCGGCAAGAAGATCGCTCTTTTCGGGTCGTATGACTGGGGCGACGGCCAGTGGATGAGAACATGGGAAGACCGTGTGAAAGCCGCAGGAGCGGAGCTTATCAACGGCGCGGGCATTATCTCTAACCTTGAGCCTTCCGACGATATACTTGCACAGTGCAAGGAGCTCGGAAAAGCTCTCGTGGGCTGAAATAATGAGTGTTGTAGTGGTAGGCGGCAACGACCGCATGGCTGCAAAATACAAGGAAATATGCGGCGACTATAAGTGCAGGGCAAAGGTGTTCACACAGATGCCCGCGGACTTTGAGAGCAAGATAGGAAGCCCCGACCTTGTAGTGCTGTTCACGAATACCTGTTCCCATAAAATGGCGCATACCGTGGACAGGCGCGCAGAAAAGCAGAATTTCCACGTGGCGAAGATACACAACGCAAGCGCGAACGCGTTGAAGAGCGTCCTGGAACAGTTCTGCGTATCTTCATAGTACGCATACATCTATATTCTCTCCATTTTTTTATGAAGGAACCTCCGACAGTACATGACTGTCGGAGGTTCTTTTGCTGTTCACATTTTATATATTCGTATCACGCTTCTGCCGTCGATGTCAAGTGACAGTATCAGCTCGCTGCCGGTGAATTCCGCGGCGGTCACGACAGCTCCGCGAAGGCTCATCATGCCGTCGAAAAGCTCGCGCTGTTCGTCGCCGTATTTTCCCATATCATCGGAGGTGAACAGAACCCCGCCGCATAGCATATTGACTTCCGCAAGGCTCAGACGCTGCTCTGATGTCATCGTTGTATCGGTGTCACGGAGCATGAATACATCGGGGTCGTTGATGAACGCACGACCGTTCAGCTGGCGGCGGAATACGGAGCTGAGCATACTGTATTTCGTGCTCGGGCGCTCGCGGTGCAGTATCTGCATATATGCCCGACTGTCCCATTCGGGAGTAACGTCCGTGCCTATCCGGCAGTATTCCACCTTGCCGAATGCCGATGCGAGCGGCACTCCGCAGCCGAGTATCTTCGCTGTGCCGACGCACTCCCGCAGCAGCTCCATTCCGTCAGCCATTATCATTCCGCGGGTCTTGCCGCGCCGCGGCAGTATGCACGCCGCATACAGAAAATCAAGCTTCAGCAGTCCGAAACCCCACTCCTCGGTGACTGTGCGGAACACCTCACGCAGATATCCGCGGAACGCCTCGTTATATATGTCCAGCGCGTATGACCCGCTCCAGTTGCTTCCCGCGCGCACAGGCTCTCCGGCTTCATTGCGCAGCATCCATTCCGGGTGGTCGCGGAACATATCCGACCTTTCCTCACATACGAACGGTGCGAGCCACAGTCCCGGAGTAAGTCCGTGCTCCTTTATCATGTCCGCCGCAGGCTTCATGCCGTTGGGAAACTTCGCCATATCTATGCTGAGCCAGTCTCCCACAGCGGTCTGATAGCCGTCGTCTATCTGGAATATCTTCGCGTCGAGGTCACTGCTTTCCATGCCTTCGAGGTCGTTGGTGATGCAGCGCTCGTTGATGTCCTGGTAATGTCTGTACCAGCTTGTGTAGCCGCTTATGCGCTCGGGGCGCTTAGGCGCGATGCCGAGCCATGCAAAATAACCGTCAAAGACTTCCTTTTCGGTGCCGCTCCCTATGTAGAGGGAAATTCCCTCGTAACCTCCGGTCACATACAGCCCCGAACAGTCTTTTTCCACTGTGACGATGCCCTTGTTGGTGTCGGTCTTTATTTTGGTGAACCCGTCGTCCTCGTTGAGCGAACCTATGAAGTCGAACATACCGTCGGAGTGCTTTACATAGCCGTATGACCAGCCGTGCATCACACCTCTTCTGCGGCTGTACTTTGTGAATGTATAGTCGCCGTATGCCTCAAACGCGTATTTGTCGTTCACAAGGTCGGGAATATGGTCTATCCCGCGGACTCTGCCGTGAATGTCGTGCTCAAAGCTGTCAGTCCATGACTGATAACCGTTGAGGAATATGCGGTCGCTCTCCGCATATTCATACTTAAACTCAGCCGCGAGCTTAACTATCTCTATCTCGCTTTTTGTTTTGAGGGAGATACCGAGAGTCTCGGTATTCTCCTTTATCTCAAGGGAGATGCGGCTGTTCTGTACGCTCTCCGCAGTCGTCACGGTAAAACCCTTGCCGTTTACCCGGTAGGCAAATCTGACATTATTCAGCTTTATCATTGTTTTCCTCCGTTCCCTCTGTGCCTTTGGCTATCCTGGCTATAACGCCCTTTTCGTTGTAGCGGAAGAATACTATTCCTCCGAGCAGGCAGAGAACCGTAGCGATTATCGCGGTGAGACGGTATCCGAGACCGTATCCGGGCTCGCCGCTGGGTATGTCCGCGTTTATGAGCGCTACGCTTGTAAAGATGAGCATTGCAACGGACTGACCCATTTTGAACGCGAAGGTACGTGCCGCGTAGAACATACCCTGTCTGCTTTCTCCTGTGACTATCTTGTCGGCTTCGGAGATATCAGCTACCACAGCCTGCGGCAGTATGCCGAGTATCGCCATGGGGATAGATGCGAGAACAGCTACTATGATACCGTAAGCGACGCCCGGAATGGGGAGTATTCCCGCGAATGCCGTTACAAGGAATGTCACGGCGAAGAACATGAACGCGAAGGATATGAGCTTCTTCTTGCCGAGCTTTTTGGCGAGTATATTGACAGGAGCATAGCATACGAGCGACATTGCGGTCATAACTGCGAACAGCGGGAATGTCCATGTCGCTTCAAGACCCATGAGCACGGTGATGTAGAATGAAAGTCCTGTCTGGAACAGTGTAAGACCTACCCAGTAAAGGATATCGGAGCATACGAACAGGCGGAAATCCTTGTTCTTGAATGTTGCGGCGAGGGATTTGAATGCAGGAGTTTCGGTAGGCGTTGTGTCGGCGTAGGTGTTCTCGTCGATAAGGAACGCGGGAATGAACATACAGATTACTGCTATGCCTGCGAGGATGCCGATAGTGATACGGTAGGCTTCCGCATAGTTGGAGTAAACGGTGAAATCGCCTGAGATTATCTGTTCGCCTATCTTTTCACCGACCTTCGCGACCATGTTCTCGCTGCCGCCGAAGCTCTGTACAGCCTGCTCTGGGGTGAGACCTGTCATGAAAAACGCGGCGATGTTCGGTACGAGATATGCTACCGCTGTGCCGAAGAAGTATGTCACGGAGATGTATGTGGAGAGATTTATGCGGGCGTTCTGGGTGCGTCCGAGCTCGGGGATAAGCGCGTTGTACGGCGTGCAGTAGGTGGTCATGCAGAGATAGAACAGCATTGCCGCCACAAAGAGCCATATCATGTTGACGGGGTTCTCGGTCTCGTTTATGGGAGACACGAAGATAAGCACAGTAACAACGCCGAAGGGGAGAGCCGCGAACCGCATGAACGGTATGCGTCTTCCGAGACGGTGTCTGAACCTGTCGGATTTGCCGGCTATGAGCGGGTCGGTAACAGCGTCAAAAATACGTCCGAACGCGGTGATAAGACCGATAGCAGTGAGACCGATGAATGTTCCCTGGGGGATAAACGCGGTCTGACCGTGGGCTATCTCCTCGGCAGTCGGCTGATAGAAGAACACGAGCCAGTTTGAGATGATGCCTGCCAGAGTTGACCAGCCGAGCTGACCTATGGCGAATATCCACAGTACCTTGTTTGATGCGACCTTCTTTTCCATATTAAACCCCTTTCGTCAGATAGCTTACCGCACATTCGATAAGCATACCGAGCTCTTTTTCCGCGTCGGAGAAGTCGTCCGACGGAAGTACCTCGCCGTCGATGAATTTTTTGCACATTTCGGTGAGCGCGTGTGCGTATGTCACGTAGAACAGTCTGAAATCCGTTATTTCACGGATAGTCCCGTCGGAGATGCCCTGCTTGTATGCCCGCTCGACCACAGGGTAGAAGTCGATTATCGAGCTTTCATACTCACGCAGTTCATCGGAGGGGACATTCTCGTGTATCACGAAACGGTCGAACTCTCCGAGCAGCCGCATGAAGCCCTTGTGGGCGGTAAACAGCACCACGAACATTTTCAGCAGGTCGTGAAGCTGCTTTATCCCGCTTTGTGAGAGGAACTGCTCAGAATCGAACAGCCCGCCGAACAGGTTTCGCAGGTCGTTCCACAGGAACGTCATGGCTTCTATCGCTATGCCCGTCTTGGTGCCGAAATATCGGTAGAGAGTTGCCACTCCCACGCCGCTGACCTCCGCGATATCGGTCATCTTCACGTTCTCTATCCCGCGCTCGAGAAACAGCTCGGCGCATACCGACACCGCACGTTCCATTCGCTTGTCTTTGAGTTTTTTGGGCGAAAACTCGGAAGAATTTTCAATATCCACTTGACAAACCTCCGAAATTGTGATAGACTATGTATTAAGTGATAGACAGACTATCATCTGATATACAGTCTATCACATTTTCTCACGTTTGTCAATAGCTTTCGGAAATTTTTTACGCCCGTTTACACGTAAAATAAATGTATATCCCGCCCGGGGCAGGATATACATAAACAATACAGATATTACTACGGAGGACATTAATCATGGACAGATCAAAGGTAATTTTCGGGAACGAAATGTCGGACAGCGCTTACCGCCGCGCGGTAAAGACCAAGAACAACTTCATAAGAAAATACGGCGATGATTCCCATAGGGAATACCACTTAAGCGCAGTTCCCGCACCCGCTATCGGAGATATACTCAATACGCGTCAGCTCGTTCTCTCTCCCGAGACGGACGTTGAGTTCGGCAAAAAAAGCGTCATCATCGGCAATATCCGCATGGGATTCGGTCACTACCGCATTTCAATGGCTATAGCCTCCGCGGCGAAGGCTATGGGCTATGAGCCGTACTGGTTCGACCTTCATTCCTTTGGCAACACCACCTGCGGAAAGATAATCGCGGGGCAGAACGAGCTGTATTCTCTCGGCTCACGGCTGTCACAGCAGATACCGCTGTTCAACAAGCTGATATGGGAGCCCATAAACAGTGAAGGTTTCCGCAAGCTCACCTACAACTGCTCCGACCAGAAGACCGCCGAGCTTATGGTGCCGGTCTTCCGCGACCTTCCGAAGGATATACCTTATATAGCAACACACGTGTGGCCGTCGCAGGCTGCCGTTCACGCGGGACTTACCAATGTGGTGAACGCTATCCCGGATAACTGGCCTATGGCGCTTCACCTCTCCGAGGGCGCTATCCATACCGTGCAGACGCCGTCCGCATACCTCGGCTACCGCGCGCTCCGCGGAATGGATAAAAAGCGCATTTTAAAGCCCATGCCCCGCGCGTCTATCGCTTACACAGGTCATTACATCGACCATGAGCTGGTGAGCAACATCGAGGCAGACTGCGAAAAACGCAAAGAGCGCGCTCACAACGGCGCAAAGCGCTGGCTTATGTCCGTTGGCGGAGCAGGCGCGCAGAAGGAGATCTTCGTTTCGATAATCCGCAAGCTGCTCCCGGAGATACGCAAGGGAGAGGCGGTGCTTTTCGTGAATGTCGGTGACCACCGCAATGTCTGGGATCAGCTTATCGCCGAGATACCGCAGATGCGCGAGATCGTGACGACCCACTTTGATGACTTCGACGAGACGCGAGCGTTTGCCGAAGATGCTTACAACAACGACATTTCGGGGATCCACGCATTCTGTCACTCCGATATTTTCGCCGCTGTTTACTCCACGAACCTGCTCATGCGCTGCTCCGACGTGCTTATCACAAAACCAAGTGAGCTCGCGTTCTATCCGATCCCGAAGCTTATGATAAAGCGTGTCGGCGGTCACGAGGCGTGGGGGGCTATCCGCGCAGCGGAGATAGGCGACGGCACATACGAGGTCACCACGCCCGAAGAGACCTGTGCTATGCTTGACCTTATCCAGCGCAACGGAGATATAATAGATATGATGTGCCGCAATATCCTTGCTGCGCACAAGGTCGGTATCTACAAGGGCGCATACCGCGCTGTGAAGCTCGCTGTCAATGGCAAGCCTTCACGAAACCGATAAGCCGGAAATAACAAACAAGCCGTGGACGGTATGACCGTCCACGGCTTTTGTATGTATTGACAATGTTTATCCGAATATCGCCATAAGCGCACCGGCGGCAACTGCCGAGCCGATAACACCTGCAACGTTGGGTCCCATAGCGTGCATGAGCAGGAAGTTGGAGGGATCCTCCTCCTGTCCGACCTTCTGGGATACGCGGGCTGCCATAGGGACTGCGGAAACTCCGGCAGAGCCTATGAGCGGGTTGATAGTACCGCCCGAGAGCTTGTTCATGAGCTTTGCGAGGAGCACGCCGCAGGCTGTACCAACACAGAACGCGAGAAGTCCGAGCACAACTATCATTATTGTACGGATGCTCAGGAAGTTCTCTGCTGTCGCAGTGGCGCCGACTGTTGTGCCGAGCATGATGACGATTATGTTCATAAGCTCGCCGGACGCTGTTTTGACAAGTCTGTCAACCACGCCGCTCTCCTTGAACAGGTTGCCAAGCATGAGCATACCTACCAGCGGAGCCGCCGACGGTACGATGAACGCTACGATTATAGTTACCGCAATGGGAAAGATTATCTTTTCGGTTCTGGATACGCTTCTGAGCATACCCATTTTTATCTTGCGCTCCTTCTTTGTGGTGAGGACTTTCATTATCGGAGGCTGGATAACAGGTACGAGTGCCATGTATGAGTATGCCGCGACAGCGATCGAGCCTAACAGTCCGGGAGCAAGCTTTGAGGTCAGCCATATTGCCGTAGGTCCGTCAGCGCCGCCTATGATACCGATCGATGCAGCCTCGGCAAGCGAGAAATCAACAAGTCCGGTAGCGGAGAGTGCGCAGGCTCCGAGGAATGTGAAGAAGATACCGCCCTGTGCCGCGGCACCGAGGAAGAAACTCTTGGGGTTGGCGATAAGCGGACCGAAGTCGGTCATACAGCCTATGCCGAGGAAGATAAGCGGCGGGAAAATTCCGCATTTAACGCCTAAGTACAGTACATCGAGTATGCCGCCGTCATGGAGAACTTCTGCATAAGGAATGTTGGTCGTCATGAAGAATTCGGGGTGGTAAAGTCCCGCGCCCGGCAGATTGGTGAGAGCCATGCCGAATGCGATAGGGAGCATAAGCATAGGTTCATACTGCTTTACGATAGCAAGGTACATAAGGAAGAACGAGATAAGGAGCATGACAGCCTGCTGCCAGGTGATGTTGCAGAATGCCGACTGCTGCCAGAGCGTCTGTATCGTTTCGAGAAATGTTTCCAGCATTGCGTTCACTCTCCTCTCAGTTCATAGCGTCCGGCAAAGCCGCGCATATTGTCGGAAATACCGGCAGCCTTCCAGCCCGAAGAAACCGGGCGGCTGCGCCGTATGCTCGCTATGCGGTACTGCTTGCCCTCGGAAGCGCCGTAAGCCGCGATAGCCGCCGCGATGACCGCGATTATCTCGTCATCGTCCTCATCGTAATCGTCGTCTCCGGTATCGGGAACCGCAGTCTGTGCGGGAGAGCTTTCTTTCTTGGCATCAGCGCTATGAGACTTATTCGCGCTGTTGTCGCGTGAAATGAGCTTCTGACGCTCTTTCTTTTCGCTTGCTGCGTTTATCAGCTTGAATATCTTGCCGAATGCCCACAGGAAAAACACGAGTATCGCAAGTATCAGGAATACTATGACAAGACCCGTGACCACGGTGGAGCCTACCAGTCCCCAGTTTATTTCTGTCGCCATAATGGCGGGGGATAAGTTGTTCAACATCACCAAACCTCTTTTCATGGAACGTAGTTCAAAATTAATTCTATTATACTACAAACGTCATCAAATTTCAAGTCATTTTTTGAATTTTAGGCATAAGAATAAAAATTTTATAAATTTTGTTATTCCACTTGAAAAAACAGTCGATCCATGATATTATTAATTGTATATGCAATACTTTTCTTTCCGGAACGGGGCGATATATATGAAGATAAAACGGCTTGCGGCTGCAGGGCTCGCTTTTGCGGTGATGACGGCGTCCGGGTGCTTTTTCTTTCCTGAGGAGGAGAAGCTTCTCGACCCGCCTGTGATAGCGCCAGACAAGGTCGCGTATTCCACATACACTGCCAGACAGAAGACTATCGAGAGCGTTTACTCCGCTACCGGATATATTCGTTCCGCTGCAGAGGCGGAGTGCTATTTCACGGACTATACGGGGCAGCTAAAGAACATTTATGTGCGCGCGGGAGATACGGTGGAAGAGGGCGACCTCATAGCCGAGATGAATGTCGGCGAGCTCGCGTACCTTCTGGAAATACAGGAGCTGAAAGTCAGGGCAGCACAGCTCAGGTACAACTCCACCGGCTCACAGTCCGACAAGCTCCAGCTTGAGATAGAGCAGAGCACTCTCGAAATGTACCGTGCGCAGGATAAGGGCGCGCGTATCTACGCTCCCACAGGCGGCAGGGTGTCCTATGTCATGAAAGCCAACCCCGGCGACGAGGTAGATCCATACCGCATTATTGCCCGTATCGCAGACCCGGAGCAGCTTTACGCTTCGGCTGACTATTCCGGCGGCAAGGATTCCTTCGATATGGGGGACGAGGTCACGCTTGTTGTTGACGGCACAGCTTACAAAGGGACAGTGACCTATACTCCGCGCAAGGCTGCCGAGGACGGCGCAGATGACCAGAACCTGCTCTGCGCGGATTTTGACGGGGAGCTTCCCGCATTCGGCTACCTCGGAAAGACTGTTGATATTAAGAAGGTCGCCGCGTTTTCGGAAAACGCGGTGGTGATACCGAAAACACTGATAAAGACCGACGGCGACAGGAAATACGTCCAGGTCTTCGAGAACGGCGAAAAGACCGAACACGATGTCGAGGTGGGTATAACCAACGCCTCGGAGGCGGAGATAATCAGCGGTCTTAATGCCGGTGACGCGGTTATAATCAGATAGTCCGACGGGAGAACTGACCTGTGTTTACATTGCTTTTCAGAAAAATGCGCAAGACGTACCGCATGGTGCTGTGCATTTTCATAGGATTTCTTATGGCGGCGGGCATGATGAGCACCGTGCCGATATATATGGACGCGTCGCTGCAGCGTACTCTCATAAAGGACATGGAGGCGTATCAGCTCCGCACGGGGGAGTACCCCGGCATTTACGCCGTTCGCAGGGAGTTCGCGCAGAACGTCCCCGCAAAGGAGCGGCTTGCCGCGCTCGATACCCTCACAGCCGATGTTAAGAGCCGCGTGGACTATCTGCCGATACCCGCCGCGGCGTCAAAGAACATAGTGGCGGACAATCTGCAGTACATCGCTGTGGGCGGCATACGCGGCACTTCCAATCAGCGCGTCAAGCTTACGGCTATGAGCGGCACCGACGGTCATATAAGCATTACCTCAGGGCGTATGTTCGCTGCGGGCGGTATCGGCGCTGACGGGACACTAGAAGTCATCGCCACCGAGAACGCCATGAAGGAGCTCGGTATCTCGCAAGGCGGAGTTTACCCGCTCACCGGCGGCGATACGGGCGCGGGACAGCTTTCCGTGACTGTGGTGGGTACCTTTGCGCAGACCGACGAGAACGATATGTACTGGTCGGAGGGGCTTTCGGCTTATAACGGGTCGCTGCTCACCGACTATGACGCTTTCCGCGGCGAGCTCACCGAAAAAGGATTTGTACGTCCCACCTCGATTGATGTACGGTATGCCCTCGACTATCAGGCTATGGATATGAACGATATAGGTTTCATTGTGACCGCCATCGGGGAGGATAACGAGTATTACCCGGGTATCGGCTGCAAGTTCTCAATGGACGTGCAGAGTATCTGGCGCGGGTATGCGTCGGAAGCGGAAAAGCTCACCCGCATACTCTGGGTACTTCAGATACCGACTATGGTTATGCTGGCTTTTTACCTGTTCATGGTGTCGAAGCTGAGCGTCGAGCAGGAAAAGAACGAAATAGCCGTGTTCCGAAGCCGCGGAGCCGGGGCATGGCAGATATTCGGTATGTACGCGCTTGAGACAGGTATCCTCGGGCTTGCGGCGCTTGTCCTCGCACCGTTCATAGGGCTTGCCATGTGCCGCTTTCTCGGCGTTTCCGACGGATTTCTGGAGTTCGTCAACCGTACCGGCATTTCCGCGAAGATAACGCCGGGCGCGGTGCTTTATGCGCTTATCGCGGTGGCAGTGTTCTTCTGCGCAACCATGATACCTATAATCCCCGCGTCAAGGCTTTCGATAGTGGAGTATAAGCAGAGCCGTACAAAGGTCGTGAAAATGGCGCTCTGGGAAAAGACCGGCGTGGATATAATACTGATAGCCGCGGCGGCAGCTTTTTACATCATCTACACCTCGCGCGAGCAGAGTCCCGATGTTTCCACAGGTGACATCGACCCCATGTTCTTCATCTTCGCCGCGTGCCTTATATTCGGGCTGGGGCTGCTGTTCATACGGCTTTACCCGTATCTGCTGAACCTTATCTACCATTTGCTGAAACCGCTGTGGTCGCCTGCACAGTATATGGCGATAACAGGCGTATGCCGCTCGCAGGGCGGTCGTGAGAGATTTCTGATGCTTTTCCTGGTGGTGACGTTCTCGCTGGGGCTGTTCTCCGCGAACACCGCGCGTACCATAAATGACCGCAAGGCTGACAGGATAAACTACTCCGTCGGCGCCGACATCGTGATAAAGGAATACTGGCAGGAAGCCACTGCGGCGGACGGAAGCTCCGCAGCAGGCTATGTGGAACGTGATTTCGGACGTTTCGAGAACCTTGCGGGAGTGGAGACTGCCACAAAAGTCATGGTGAACAAGAAAGCAAAGGTCTCCTCGGTGGGAGTGAGCGAGGACAACGTGACTGTCATGGCGGTGGAGCCTTACAAATTCGCAAACACCGCATGGTTCAGGAACGACCTTCTTCCCGTACACTGGTGGAACTACATAAAGGCGCTGCAGGAGCACCCGTCGGGCATGATAATATCACGGGCGCTTGCGGATAAGCATGATATCCGTCCGGGCGATACCATAGATATACGCTGGTCGGGAAATGACATGATAAGTGCGCCGGTTCTTGCGGTAGTGGATTACTGGCCTGGGATAAATCCGAATGTTTCCGCGGCTCCCGCAAATAGCAAGACTAAGGCGAAAGCTGCGGAGGACGGCGAGGAGCCCGAGGAGGAGCTTATCACCTCCTACGCGGTGAACTGTTTCTGCGTGATGAATTACTACTACGTGAACACGGTGACGGACATTGAACCGTACGAGGTGTGGATAAAGCTGAGCGAGGGCGCGTCAAGCGCTGCGCTGTACGATGACATAAAGGAGAAGCGTCTGCCTGTGGAGAGCATTTCCGACGCGTCACAGCAGCTCATAGCCGAGAAGAACCGTCCCCAGCTCCAGGGCATGAACGGCTCGCTTACGCTGAGTTTCGTGGTCATAATGACAATGACAGTCATCGGATTTCTGATATACTGGATACTGTCCATAAAGAGCCGGACGCTGCAGTTCGGCATACTGCGCGCTATGGGCGTGACGTTCCGTGAGATAATCGGCATGATAGGGTATGAACAGATACTCGTTTCGGGGGTATCCCTCGCGATGTCGTTCATTATCGGAGGTATCGCGAGCGACCTGTTTGTACCGCTGTTCCGCTCGATGTACAGCCCTGCCGACCGCGTTCCGCCGTTCATCGTTGCCGCGTCGCAGAGCGATTACATAAAGCTTTATGTACTGATCGTGCTGATGCTCGGCGGCGGGTTCGCCATACTCGGTGCGCTCATAAAGAAGATAAACATCAATAAAGCGCTCAAACTCGGTGAAGATTGATAATTCGGGAGGATAAACGAAATGGGACTTCGATTTCACAAAAGCATAAATATCTGCAAGGGGGTCAAGCTTAACCTGAGCAAGTCCGGCGTGGGCGTGAGCCTCGGAACGAACGGTGCGCGATATTCGCTGAATACAAGCGGCAGGAGGACTGCGACCTTCGGCATACCCGGAACGGGACTGTCCTACGTCAAGACGTTCAGCAGCGGCAGCAAGAAGAAAAAAAGCACCTCGGAGGCAAAGACAAAGCGTGAGGAGATAAAGAAGGAGAAGGAACTTCTCGCTTCACAGAAGGCAGAGCAGAAGGCTGCCGAACTTCAGGAGAATACTCTTAAAGCCGAGGAGGCGGCGAATTACGTAGATGTAATAAAGTCCGTTCACAAGGAATGTGAGAACGATGTGGACTGGAATGAAGTACTCAACTCGCCGCCGCCGTTCGTAAAGGGTCAGCCCGGTCCGCGTGAGCGGGAGGCTCAGAAGGCGCTCGATGAATACAAGCCCGGTCTTGCGGGAAAGCTCTTCGGTGACGGCAAGGCAAAGGAAAAGCTCACCACTGCGCTTGAGGACGCGAAAAAGCTTGACGCGCAGGAGTTCGCGGACTGGCAGGCAAGCTATAAGTTTGCTCAGCGCATAATTGACGGCGACATAGACGCGTACCTTGAAGCCATACAGGAGGCGAACCCCTTTGAAGACCTTGTGGAATACGGCAGCGGCTTTGAATTCGGTACGGACGACCCTTCGGTCATGGAGATAGAATTCACCGTGAAGTCGGAGGAGGTAGTGCCTAAGACCGCCGTGACGGTGCTCAAATCGGGGAAGCTGTCGGAGAAGGAGCTCACCAAGACCGCGTACTATGACCTTACGCAGGACTATGTGTGCAGCTGCGCGGTGCGGCTCGCAAGGGAGATATTCGCGGTACTTCCTGTGGGCGGTGTCATCGTTCACGCGGTGGATAACATACTCGATACCGCCACAGGCAACGATACCGAGGCTACCATACTGTCGGTGCTGTTCGAGCGTGAGAAGTTCGAGCAGGCGAATTTCGACCGCATTGACCCGTCGGATTTCGTCAATTCATTCACCTGCAATATGCGATTTACAAAAACAGCGGGCTTCAAGCCCGTTAAAAGACTGGGAGAATAAGTTACCGGTTCCGCCGCATAAATAAATACATACAGCGGTGCTGCAAAAGAAAGGGGACAGAAATGTTAAGTCTCAGAAACATTACCAAAAACTACCGGATGGGCGACACCACGGTGGAGGCTTTGCGCGGGGTAAGCGTGGACTTCCGCAGCAATGAGTTCGTGGCAGTGCTCGGTCAGTCGGGCTGCGGCAAGACCACGCTGCTGAACATCATCGGCGGGCTTGACCGCTATACCGACGGCGACCTCATCATCAACGGCGTTTCCACAAAGAAATACCGCGACCGTGATTGGGATACCTACCGCAATCATAAGATAGGTTTTGTGTTCCAAAGCTACAACCTTATACCGCACCAGAACGTGCTTTCCAACGTTGAGCTGGCTCTGACGCTCTCGGGTGTGTCAAAGACAGAGCGCCGCCGCAGAGCTGTCGAGGTGCTGGAAAAGGTGGGGCTCAAGGACCAGATGAAAAAGCGCCCGAACCAGATGTCCGGCGGTCAGATGCAGCGTGTGGCTATCGCGCGTGCGCTCATAAACGACCCTGATATACTGCTTGCCGATGAGCCTACCGGCGCTCTCGACAGTGAGACGAGCATTCAGATAATGGAGATACTCAAGGAGATCGCCAAGGATAAGCTCATCATCATGGTCACACATAATCCCGAGCTTGCCGAGGAATACTCCAACCGCATAATCCGCCTTGTTGACGGCAGGATTACCGGCGACAGCAATCCATATACCGAGGAGCAGCAGCTCAAAGACAAGCCCGAAAAGGTGAAGAAGACATCAATGTCCTTCCCGACGGCCCTGGGGCTCAGCCTTAACAACCTTATGACCAAAAAGGGCAGGACGCTGCTCACAGCTTTCGCGGGAAGCATAGGCATAATCGGCATCGCGCTTATCCTTTCGCTTTCAAACGGAGTGCAGGAATATATCAACGATATACAGCATGATACGCTCGCGTCATACCCTCTGAGGATAGACGAGAGCACCACCGATATCTCGTCGTTTCTCACCGCGTCGGGGGGAGAGTATGTGGATAAGGAGAACGAGGCGGGTACAAGGCCAAAGGATAAGATATATACCGATGACCGTATGGGCGACATCTTCGAGAATATGTACGCCATGACCAATACCAACGACCTGAAGAGCTTCAAGGCGTTCCTCGACGGGAATGCCGAGATAGAGAAGTACACCACGAACATAGAATACTCCTATGGTATGACGCTTACGGTGTATTCAAAGAACGGAGATGAAGAGATAAAGCAGGTAAACCCGAACAATGTGCTTGACGAGATAGGTTTCGGCTCGGTGTCGGGTATGTTTGACCTGCGTTCACAGGTATCATCGTCAGCCTCAGGCGTAAACGTTTTTTCTGAGCTCACCGAGAACGAGGATATGTTCAATACGCGATATGAGCTTGTGGCGGGAAGCATGCCCGGTAATATGAACGAAGCGGTGCTCATCATCGACCGCAACAATGAAATAACGGATTTCACGCTGTACGCGCTCGGTATGAAAGACCCTTCCGCGCTCCGCACAGCAGTACGCGAGATGATGCAGAAGAAGGACATAAACGAGATAGAAAAGGTCGAGGAGAGCCGTGACTATGAATACGACGAGTTCATCGGAAAGACTTTTTCCGTGATACCCAATACCGCGCTCTATAAAAAGACGGACGGCAAGTGGGAGGATATGACCGATGACCCCGAATTCATGGCTGACGCTTACGAAAACGGCGTTCAGCTCAGAATAGTCGGCATAGTGCGTGAGAAGGAAACCTCCTCATCGATAAGCGGCACTATCGGATATAAGCGTGAGCTTACCGAGTACGTCTCCGGGCTTATAAACGAGAGCGAGATAGTCAAAGACCAGAAGGACAGCGAGGAATATGATGTGTTCAGCGGACTTCCCTTTGAGGACTCGGAAGCGGGCATAAAGGCAAAGGAGGACGCCAAGGCGGAAGCCGAGAAAAAGAAGCAGGAGCTTGAAGAGATGCAGCAGAAGCTCAAAGATGCTGCCGAACAGTACAAAGCGAAGATGGAGGAGCTTGAAAAGCAGGCTGCCGCTATCCCGGATATGCAGGCGATAATGAGTATGATGACTCCCGAGCAGCAGGCGGCTCTTTCGGAAATGACCGAAGAGGAGCGTCAGCAGTACATGGCTTCAATAATGCCTGCTATGACCGGAATGGCGGGTATGGCAGGAATGGCGGGTCTTGCGGGAGCCGCGGAAGACGGTGAGAGCGCGATGCCGGATATGTCGTCCATAATCGAGATGCTGCCGGAGGATATGCAGGAGATGCTTTCCGGTATGGACGACGAGCAGAAGATGCAGTTCCTCAGTTCTCTCAGCGGAGACGAGACCGAAACCTCCGCCGATATCACCAAAGCCGCGGACAGCTTCGACCTTTCGGGTATGGATCTTTCAAACATCGACCTGTCCAATATTTCCGACGAGCAGATGTCCTACTTCATGTCGATGTCCGACGAGCAGCGTGAGCAGCTTATGAAGACTTTCGGAGTGAACGCCGCATCGGATATAGTTTCTATGTCATCACAATACGATAACCTCAAAAAACTCGGATACGTGGAGATGGATACCCCTTCGTCCATTGCAATCTATCCGAAGGATTTCGAGGCAAAGGAACACGTGGTGGAGATAATCAAGCAGTACAACAGTCAGCGCAGTGAGAAGGAGCAGATAACCTATACGGATATCGTCGGTATGCTCATGTCCTCCGTTACGGACATCGTAAACGCTATAAGCTATATCCTTATCGCGTTCGTGGCTATATCCCTCATAGTTTCGTCCATAATGATAGGTATCATCACCTATATCTCGGTTCTTGAGCGCACGAAGGAGATAGGGATACTCCGCTCTATCGGCGCGTCCAAGAAGGACATCTCCCGCGTATTCAACGCCGAGACTGTCATCATCGGACTTATATCGGGCGCTATCGGCATCGGCGTTACGCTGCTGCTGCTTATCCCGATAAACATCATCATCGAGGCTGTGACGGAAATATCCGGTCTCGCGGTAATGCCGCCCCTTGCAGGTGTGATACTTGTCGCTATCAGCGTGCTGCTCACGTTAATAGCAGGTCTCCTGCCGTCAAGGGTAGCAGCAAAGAAAGACCCGGTTGTGGCACTTCGCACAGAATAAACCGAAACAACAAAAAGCGGCGGCAGTCGATGACTGCCGCCGTTTATTGTTTTCTGTCTGTACCGAACGCTTTAGATCTTTGGAAACTCCGGGCTGCGAGGCAGAAAAATATCCCGCCTCAGGTAAACCCGAGACGGGATCCGCGGGCGCCGTCGCGCCCTGTCTCTGCCGAACGGTTTAGATATTTACCCCGGACTGCGAGGCAGAAAAAT
>JAGBLA010000179.1 GCA_017635675.1 Ruminiclostridium sp. | reverse complement strand
TTCTCAACATCATGTCGGCTTGCCCCGGCGATGATGTGATCGTGTCGGTTGATCTCGACTGCGACTCCCTTGTGGTCAGCAGATACGATGATGACAACGAGGACGGTATCAATGTCCCCACCGATCTGCTTGACGAGGCGGGTATCGACACCGACAACTATCAGATGTACGCCGACAACGGCAGGGTCGTGATAATTGAGGGGGACGAGTACGATGAATGAGAATCAGATAATTGAGTTCACGAATGAGCAGTTTGGGAAGATACGCACTACGCTCATTGACGGCGAACCGTGGTTTATCGGAAAAGATGCAGCTGACGCTTTAGGCTACAGCAATCCTCGTGATGCTATCAGGGTTCATGTTGATGCAGAGGATATAGCTGCCGTCGTGATTCACGACGGCAGCCAAAGACGAACTGTAAATGCTATTAATGAAAGCGGATTGTATTCGCTGATACTGTCGAGTAAACTTCCGAACGCGAAAGTGTTCAAGCGTTGGGTAACCTCGGAGGTGCTGCCTACTATCCGCAAGACCGGCAGCTATGCAACCCCCGAAGCGATATACAAGACACTGATCGAGCCGAAGAACCTCATCATCGTACTTGAAACGCTTGCCGAGGAACAGGCTAAGAACAAGAAGCTGACTGCCGAGAACGCAGTGCTTTCCGTCAAGGCAAAGTATTACGATGCTATCCTCGCCAGCTCCGAGGCACTCCCGATAACACAGATTGCAAAGGACTACGGAATGTCTGCGGTTACGCTCAACAAGCTGTTATCAGAAATGGAAATACAGTACAAGCGCTGCGGTACTTGGATTCTGTATCAGGATTACGCCGACAAGGGATACACACAGACCAAAACCTTTATTATCAACGAAAAGCAGACCAAGTCTTACACTACATGGACTCAGAAAGGTCGGCTTTTTCTTTATAATCTGCTCAAGGCGCACGGGATAGTGCCGATGTGCGAACGGGAGGAACTGCATGGTCTCATTGTATAGGCACAGTCTTCGGACGGCGAAAAATGAAGGTGATCTCGATCGGTGGAGGGCAAGCCTTAACGAGAACATCCGCTGCCGCGATTTCATAGACAAGATCATTTCCGAGAAATACGATGGTCGTTATGTTCCTGCCGAGAGCTGGGAAGAAACTGTCAAGGAGTTCGGATATGACCGCACTATGTGGGTGCTTGCAAACACGATACTTCAAAGGAACGGCGACAAGCGGTTTTCCGCGGATAACGTAAAGTGGGCGAAGGATATGTTTATACCCAAAGACCGGAATGCCGACTTTGTGCTAAAAACACACAGCGGAATCGTGGACATGATAACGGAGAATGTCCGCAGTATGTATGCACAGCTCGGACTTTTCGACAGCCGACACATGATACCGGATTCCGATCACGAAAATTTTGAGGGAAAGCTTCTCATAATTCGTGACACGGTTCTGAAAGAGGAATGCCGCACTCCCGAAAATCAGCTGTTTCTTGCAGAAAGCGGTTTTGGATGTGACCCGTCAAAGGTCGGAAGAAAGGTGTTCGGAACATTTCTCTCTGACGGCGAATATACACATTTTGACCGTTCGGACTTTGTAGGCATAATAGCCGAAGAACATATCCCGGAATGGGTGAAGGAAAAAATGGAGCAGATAGCCGAGCAGCAAAGCTGCGGCGATTCACCCGCTCCGAAATTAGGTATGTAAGCCGACATTCTCGGCTTATTTATATATACCGACCGGACAACCTCGGAATCAACGGTCAGAGCTGACAAGTGCCACAGAATTACAGACTTTGAGCAGCATCGTCCGCAGAAGCGCACGGAAGTCTGGGAAAACAACAATACATTTATTTGCGAAAGGAAAGAAAAATCATGAAGTTTTTCAAGAATGTCAAGGAAAAGATCACAAACAAGGCAGCTCAGGCAAGAGCAAAGGCGGTCGCTATCTGGGCAGTCGCAGCCTGCAACCGCGGCGAGAACTACGTTGACAGCGGCGTAAAGATCCTCATCGCCGTAGTTATCGGCGCACTCCTCCTCGCAGGTCTCTACTCCCTCTTCGGAGATACGATCATGCCGACCGTAACACAGCGCGTCAAGGATATGTTCGACTTCAAGGGCTAAGAGCGGCTCCCCACAGGAGGTAAAATGTGAAACTGAAGATCTCAGCGATACTGCTCGTGCTGTGCATGGTGTTCGGCGGGTGCGTCCCGCATAGCAGTGTATCGGCATACGGGCAGAGCCTTACCGCAACCACAGCGCAGACGCAGCTTCCCGAGATCGAACCCAACCCCGATGATGCCGCGGCTGCAGAAACAGTAGCCGCGGTCATTATCATTATTCTCATAGTCTGCGTGGTAATATACATCTGCGACTCATCAAATCAGTGAAAGGAAAACAAATATGGACATCAATGTAAGGATCAACAAGATCAACACAACCGGCAATGTAAAGGCGACAGCCTCGGTAACACTTGACGAGTGCTTCGGCATTCGCGGTGTCAAGGTCATGGAGGGCAAGAACGGACTCTTCATAAATATGCCGTCGTACAAGGGCTCCGACGACAAGTACAAAGACATCTGCTTCCCCACAACAGCGGAATTCCGCCAGGAACTGAGCGACGCGGTAGTAGATGCGTACAAGCTCGCTATTGAGCAGCTCCAGAACCAGTCCGCAAATTTTAATCATGGGGAGCAGATCGAGGAATGCGCTCCCGCAATGTCGATGTAAGCACAACAAATATGTTTAATTACGAAAGGAAAAAAATTATGAGCATTATCAAAAAGATCAAGACAGCCGCAGCAGCGGTAAAGAACGGATTCAAAAAGGTTTTCGCAGCTATCGGAAACAGCGTAAAGCGCGGTGTCTCCGCATTCAGAACAAGGGTCGCAATGGCGGGTATGGTGCTTGCGAACGCACAGGGCGAGAACTACGTTGACAGCGGCGTGAAGATCCTCATCGCCGTAGTTATCGGCGCACTCCTCCTCGCCGGTCTTTACAGCCTGTTCGGTGACACTATCATGCCCACCGTTACACA
>JAGBLA010000178.1 GCA_017635675.1 Ruminiclostridium sp. | reverse complement strand
GCTCCCACCGTCACGCAGCAGAACAGCGTTATAATAAACGGTATCTTGTTTTTGAGTATCTTGATGTTTGCCATATCCCTCGTCCTTTCATACCTTTTTGTAAAAGATATGAGATAAGCCGCCGGAATATGACAAGCTATATCTTATGGGTACCTCTAAAAACCGCTTTGAAAAGAGAAAATGAGGTAATTGCGCCGAGAGCAAGGAAAGGCTCCGAAAGCGTGCTGACATAAAGCTGGCAGATCGTACTAATTTTCCGCCGGCATACTGGCGTATGTCAAGGAAAATTTGTGCAATATGACAACTTCAGGACGGTACTAATGGGCAACAAGAGTTTTTTAGAGGTGTCCTATATATTATATCACATTGAAAGAAAAGGGTCAAGAAGAAAAAACGCTGCGTGTGCAACGGGGAAATAATCAGTCTCCATAATCCAGTCTCATATTCTTGATCCGTTTTGTCGAATAACGACAAGCCCCGCGCGGAAAGCATTATTACCGATCATGACACAAAAACGACCGGATAATCAAAAGTCGTTGAAATAAATACTCCGCTGTGATATAATGCAATCAATGAAGGCGAGGTGAGATAATGGAAATAGAGATAAAGCTTGACAGCGGTGTTACGGTTCCGAAGGTCATCATCATAACGGATAAAGTCGATAAAGAGATCGAGGAGCTTGTGGAGAAGATCTCAAAATACAAACCCGCAGTGATTTGCGGATTCAGGGACGACATAATGCGGATCCTCGAACCCGTTGAAATATCAAGGATTTACTCCGAGGGAAGAAAGATAGTTGCGGTCACGGACAACGGCGAGTACATCATCAGAAAACGGCTTTTTGAAGTAGAGGAAACGCTGGAGCTTTCAAGGTTTGCGCGGATATCAAACTCTGAGATAATCAATCTCGGAAAAGTGCAGCATTTTGACCTCAGCTTCAAAGGAACGATATGTGTTAAAATGAACGACGGCTCGGTCACTTATGTATCAAGGCGTTATGTTTCAAAAATCAAATCAATATTGGGGGTATGAGCATTATGAAGAAAATCATTCAAAGAGGTATAATAGGTATTTTTGTGGGATTTGCCATAGGGCAGATCATAACCATTATCATTTCCCTGTCTTTGGGAACAGGCGAGTATGTCGCGTGTGCGCGGGAGTTTATCACATTGGTGGGCAATGAAGCTGCGGCTGTGGCTATACAGGCGCTTTTGTGCGGAATTATGGGATTCGGATTCGGCGGTGCATCGGCAATATGGGAAATGGACAATCTCAGCATAGCGGCACAGACAGGTATATGCTTTCTTATATACGCAGTCTTTATGCTGCCGATAGCATACTTCACCTACTGGATGGAGCATTCGGTCATAGGTTTCCTGACATACTTCGGCATATTCGCTGCGATATTCGCTACTATGTGGGCTGTGCAGTATTTTATCTGGAAAAAGAGGATAAAAGAGCTCAACGACAGACTGAAACAATAAACAACGATCCCCGTTCGGAATATCCGGACGGGGTTTCTGTTACTTGCAGTAGCTCTCGATCGCACGGTTCACGAACTCCGCCGTACCCGCGCCGCAGGCTTTGTCGATGTTCTCGGTGAACTCGCCGCCGCCCGCGTACATCTTCCCGAGCCCGCGAAGTATCTCGTTCGTGCAGTTGTAGAAATTCTCGCAGAAAAACCCCTGCAAGCGTTTCACCTGCGCCTGTACTTCGCTGTCGGCGGGGTCGCGGTCACGCATTTTGCCGAACTGCACAAAAAGCTCCATAGTCTCATTCATGAGCCGCTCGTTGTCGGCATTAGTTCGCTTTCCGCTCTTTTCCTCAAATTCCTTGTATTCGGCGGTGCTGCCCCACTGCTCCTTGGCTCGCTTTGTGTATTCATCGAGTTTTGCAGTGTCAAATGCTTTAAAATCCATAGTTTTCACTCCTGTCTTTCTGATCTTTTCGGCGAAGGTAATGAGTCCGTCGAGATGCTCCCGCCGCAGTTTCAGCAGCTCTATCTGCTGGTCGAGAGCCTTCTGCTTGTCGAAATGAGGGTCGGACATTATCGCTTTTATCTCTTTCAGCGGGAATTCAAGTTCGCGAAACAGCATTATCTGCTGCAGGCGCTCCAGCGCTGTATCGTCATACAGCCTGTAGCCCGCGTCGGTATGCCCGCTTGGTGACAGCAGCCCGATCTTGTCGTAGTATTGCAGTGTGCGCACACTGAGCCCTGTTATCTTGCTTACTTCGTTTACTGTCATAGCGGTTACCTCACTTTCCTTCGCTGTACTTACTATACACTATTACGTTACGTCATAGTCAAGAGGTAAAACGCATATTTGTAGGACTGCACAAACAGCGGCGGCAATATATGTGCATTGTGACAGCGAAAGTAAAACTTGATATGCGATAATATATGTGATATACTTATCCCGGCTCTTTCTTTCGCACTTTTCTTTCGCGAAAGAAAAAATGTGAAAGAAAGAAAAGACGATGTCATTCAGAAAACAAAAACCACAACTCCCCTCGGTCATTCCGAAGGGAGCTGTCATGCTATATCAGCGGATCTGTGTTTACAGGTGTGCCGTTTTCCATGTCCCTGTTCATAGCTTTTTACAGGAACAGTCGGGCTCAGAGGTATTTCCTGCATATTTTCCCAAAATCTCTTTACAAATCAAGCAGACTGTGTTATAATTTTTAATGTGTTTATACCGTTTTACGTAAAACACTAAGCTATGGAAAGGAAAGATAAAATGAAAAGGATGAAAAAAACGCTCGCGGGCATTCTTGCCGCAACTCTTGTCGCGGGCAGTTTTCCGATATTGAGCGGCGGGCAGCTTGACGGGTTCACCGTACAGGCGGGCGCGGAAGATACCCGACCGAGCGGAATAAAAGGAAATGTCACGGCAACTGTTGATAACGGAGTTCTCCGCGTGCAAAAGGTCCCCGGCACAGACGGCAGAATGAGCGAAGACTATACAGGCTGGGCTCCGAACGGCAAAAACAGCTTGACTGAAGCGGCAAGAGCTTCCGTCACCAAGATCGTTATAGAACCCGGCGTGGTGAATATAGCCAAAGAAGCGTTCCGGCTTTTCCCGAATGTAAAAAGTGTGGGCTACTCAGGTCTGAGCACCGATTCCACTTTGTCAAGTATAGGCGAGTACGCTTTCGCGGGTTTGTCACATCTTAAAACGGTAACACTCCCGAATAGTGTCAGTTCTTTGTCAAGCCATGCTTTTGAAGGCTGCAGTTCTCTCAGAAGCATAAATATCCCCAAAAATTTATCCAGTATCGGGGATCATGCGTTTAGCAGATGCTACGGTCTGTCACAGCTATACATTCCGAACAATGTGACAAGGATAGGTGAATACGCGTTTTCAGACTGTTCAAATCTGTCAACAGTAACATTTGAAAACCCGTACACCAAGGGCAGTCCTTTATGGATAGGCGACTATGCTTTCTATGGCGTGAATGACGCAACTATCGCCTATACCGGAGTATATGAACTGTATGACGGCGAATCGGATATCGATGCCGGAACACCGGTGTATACGCTCTCAGGCAAGTCGCTCAAATGGAGCCCTGTACACTACACGATCACGACTGAGGCAATAGGTATCGGTGATGTCATAGTAAGCGATACTCACCCCGCGATCGGCGAAAAAGTCGATCTTACCATAACCCCCTACGGCACATATAAGACCAAAGTGATCTCCGTAACGGACGCAAGTGGGAATTATGTGAACTTCAACACCGTAAGTGATACCTCCTACAATTTCAGAATGCCCGCAAGCGATGTTACTATATCGGTAGAATTCCAGAGGGTTTACGACATCGACGTTTACGCGACCAAATACGGTACCGTCAAAGTGGCTGATTATACTCTTGCGGAGGGAGAAACAGCACGCGTTACATTTGTTCCCGATGAAGGCGCGTACCTTGATGAATATTCGGTTGTGAGCTCCGGCACACGGGAAACCATTGCCGAAGGCAAGGGATCAAGCGTTACATTCAAAATGCCCGCATACGATGTTGAAATATATGCGTGGTTCAAGAAGAAAAAGTACGACATTACCATAAACTCTGCCAATAACGGCACAGTTACGGCAAACGCGTCATCTGCGGCTGAAGGCAGCAATGTATCTCTTACCGTTACACCCGATGAAGGCTACATACTCAGCGCCCTGTATGTAAGAGACGAAGACGGCGGGCTGCTGCCGGACGCTCTCGACTATACATTCGTAATGCCCGACAGCGATGTTACTGTTACTCCGGTATTTGAAGTGAAACCCGTCGAATATATCGACCTTACAAACGCAGCGGTCTATGTCGATACCGGCAGCAAGACAATTACCGTATTTGTTGATAATGATGATGTCCCCGTCGGAGCATATAACGTGCAGTACTTCCCTGAAGGCAGCGATACTCCTGTCGGCACCGATTTCCCGACCGAAGCCGGAACTTACATAGCCGCAGTTTCTGCTGTCGAAGGCAGCGGTTATACAGGTGCAGCAAGAAGCGAACCGTTCACAGTGACGAAATCGGCGGACAAGACACCGAGAACGACACCCTCGTACATACCCGATGTTGTACCCGAGAAGGAGACAACTCCCGACACAACTCCCGACATCACACCGAGCTATATCCCGAATTACATTCCTGCCTACATTCCCACCACCACAACTACTACCGTCACAACACCCGCTGTGGACATAAGCAAGTACAGCATAAAGGCACAGGAAGACAGCGATTCATTCAGGCTCTCATGGGAAGCTGTCCCGAATGCGGAAAGCTACGCTCTGTACATTCAGAAGGACGGTAATTACCTGCTTGTCGCAGAGCTCGGAAAAGATACCTCCGCCGAGATAATCGAAGCGACGAACAAGACCGATTTCTATGTATCGACAGGCGGCGATTACACAAAATACAAGTACGACGCGAAGAAAGGGTTCACCAAGGCAGGCACTCTGGCTGCTGACAAGATAAACACTGTCAAGAGAGCAAATAACGTTGAAGAAGCCTTCATGGTGAAGTACAAGATAAGCGGCGTTTATTCCGCAGACAGGGATTCCTACAAGGTATCCGCAAAGGTTTACTACAAGCCCGCGATCAAGGCGGTCGTCTCCAAGGACCGTGCACGTCTGAGCTTTGCCGCCGTCAAGGACGCTGAGGGCTACGGACTGTTCAGACTTAACGCGAACGGCAAGCTTAAGCTCATCTCCGAGACCACAAAGAACGCGTTCATCGTGAACGGTCTCAAGTACGGCAAGAAATACACCTACGCCGTAAAAGCACTCGTAAACGGCAGCTGGACTAAGGTTTACAAGAGCGACCTCGTAACAGTAAAAGCAAAGTAAGCGCGTAATACAGACATACAAAGAACTCCCCCGGAGCTGTCCGGGGGAGTTTTCTGCTTGACCTAAAGAAAAAGGGTTTCCGTGCGAACGGAAACCCCGAATGCTTGTGTTATTTTCTGCCCCTTCTGCGCTTGTCCTTTTTTATCAGCAGAACGGAGGCTACTGCGGCTGCCGGGATAAGCAGACCCGCTGCCGCGCCCGTTGAGGGATTGGCAGGCTTTACTGTGGCTGCTGCCGCCGCTTTATCCGATGAACCGGAGTTGACATTGCCCGTGGTGGTGTCGCCCGCGGTATAATTCGATGCGACCGTCGTACCCGCCTCGCCGTTTATGACGATTATCTCGTCCTCATCACCTGCGGATTTGCCGTTGGCAAGCGGTACGAACTCCGTGGAGGATTGAGGAGACGCGCTGTTGCGGGTCTCACCGTAAACGTAGATAACTCTGTCACTGTCGGACGCGGAGGTCTGCGCGTCACGACCGTCTCTGCCGTCCTTGCCGTCTCTGCCGTCGCGACCGTCCTTGCCGTCCTTGCCGTCTTTGCCGTCAGCGCCCTGCAGCGAGCTTAACCATTCTTTTTCCGTGCCTTTGTAACCGTTTCTCACGGCTATCTCGTATGCCGACTCGCCTACAAGTGAATCGAGCCATTCCTTTTCCGTGCCGTTGAAACCGTTTCTCACGGCTGTTTCATACGCGGAAAGGCTTCCTGTGGCGGAGCTGCCCTCCGCGCGGAGCTTGCGGGTCACTTCATCGGTGACTGCGCTTATGAATTTGTCGATGCTGCCATAGTTGCGCGATATCCAGTCATTGAAGCTGTTATCCGCGCGCAGGGTGCTCACCTCGCTCTCAAGAGACGCGATACGGTCTCTGAGTGCCGCTATCTGAGCGTTTATGTCCTGCCCGTAGCTGTAATCCGATGTGCTGAGCTGCGCGGGAACAGTCTCGGTATTATAGTTCGCCGATGTCCCTGTTGACACGGTGCTTGCTGTGGTATTGAATGTGCGTCCCGCACGCAAAAGCTCGATTATCTCACCGAAGGAATATACCCTGCCCTCGCTCGCGTATAACGCCTGCTTTATCTTGTTTAGCTCCTGCAGAGCTGCGGCAGTCGAAAAGCCGCGGTATGCGCCAACTTCCGACACGAGCCTTCCGATACCGATGTCAAGCGCGGAGACCTGTTCCTTGGCGATGCCGTCAAGGTAATATCTGATAGTGTCCTTATATGCGGACGGGAGAGCGTTTGTACCGCGCAGGGTCTGCATGAGCTTGTTCAGCACGGCGGGGGTGATGTCCTCTCTGATAAGCTCGACTATCTTTTCCGAGCTGTCGAGCCCGAAAACTCCGTATATCTCGTTGTCAATGATGCTGCGGCAGCTGTCCGAACCGATTATCGCTTCTGCGAGCGTTTCGAGATACGAGCTGTCATAGAAACTGTTGTCTATTTCCTTTTCAAGCTGCTTTTCGGAAATGTATATCCTCGGCTTTGTCTTGTCGGAGGTGTCACCGAAAACTCTTAAAATCGTCGTTTTCACCATGTCATCGGCGAACTTTGTGACCGACGCTTCATGTTCAGCCTTGCTGTCGGTGCTTTCACCGAGAGCGGAATATATCTTCTCGCGGATAAACTTCTCCGAATTGTCGGCGGAGTAATACTTTGCGTCCTTGGAATATGACACCATGATACGCGTACCGCTGACAAACGTAAGCTTAGCGTCGGTATTTGAGTTTATTCTGCGGTATGAGGCACCGCCGTCCGATGTATAGTATGTATCTATGTTCCCCGGAATGCCGTATGTCTCAAGGAGCAGCTGCCAGCTGTCCCACGGTATAGTGTAGGAAAGCGTGAGTCCGCCGAGGTCGGTGCTTACCGGGTATAAAACGAGCGTCGTCACACCGTTCTCGTATGATGTGTTCATCTTGAGAGCAAGGTCAACGCTTACCGGAAGGTTATTCCCTGCTGCCTCAATGATACTGCTGTCAAGAGATGTCCGGTATCTGAAATCCGTGCCGTTTGAAAGCTTGTCATTGACATTCATGCTGAACGTGAGCCCGTAATTTCTTATTGTTTCAAGGTCGCTCGCGCTGAGCTTTGTATAGAGAAGTCCCGCTCTGTACGGCTCGACATCCGACTCAACCGGCGTAGTTATATCTATCGGCGCCGACGTGAGTGTCTCATGGGAGAAATAGTTGGTGATGCTCCCATATTTATCGGTCCCTGTGATGCTGTCATAATACGCCACGGGATATACGAAACTTGTCGTTCCGTATGCTCCGGCGCAGAATGTCAGCATCGCCGCCGCGGCAGCCGCACTTGCGGCAGGTAATACAAACCTTCTAAGTTTCATGGTTCAAGCCGTCCTTTCATAACCGCTGATATAAACCGTTAAAAATACTATTTAAGTTGTTCAAGTCTTGTCCTGCAGTAAAAATCGGAGCGTTTCGCGGTACTGCGCAGATGCGCGCCTGCCGCGAACAGCACAAGACACGCCGCGAACAGTCCTCCCGACACGAGCTGAGAGACATTCCCGCCTGTCAGAAGCTTTACCGTGCTGAGAACAACGTCCTGCATAAGCTCCGAAAGCATATACTGTAAGTCGCTCGCCTGCGCTTCCTCCGCAGTTCCGGGTATCAGTATGAATACATACGGCAGCATAAAATACCCCGCAGTCACGACAATGTACAGCCATTGCTTCATAAACCCCGCAAGCAGCGAGGTCTGTACCCACACTATAAACGTGAGAATGAGCGCTCCGTATGATATGAACGGCGAGCCGCACAGCGCCAGCAGCGAGGCTGCCGTTCCCGCAGTGAGGAACACAGCGATATTCCTGCCGTCGGAGGTGTCAAACAGGAGCTTTATGCGCTCTCTGCCGTACTCCGCGGCAGCGGGGTGTTCCGCCGTGAGATAATCTATACTTCTGCTTATCATAAGCCAAATACCGTTTCAACGGCAGCGCCGTAAACCGACGCGCCGAAAGCGTCCGAATATATGAGACACGCGCACAGCACAGCCTCGGCGGTCACGCAAACCGCAAGGAATACTGTCTGCGCCGTTTTTTGATTTTCCTTGAACATTATCCCGACAAATTTCGAGCCTATCGCGAAAGCCTCGTCCGCAAGCGGTACCGCCGACTGCATCAGCAGGAGCATCGCGGGAACGCACAGTCTGCCGTCGCCCGCTGCCGCGGCCGTAAGTGCCGCTCCGCACAGCATGACCGACACGAGCCGCTCGTATTTTCCCTCGCGGTTCCGAAACATAGCGTACATCAGCATAAGCACCGCTGCCGCGATACATGATATGACCGCCCAGAAAACGGGAGCCGTGAATATTTCACACATTCCGCCGAAAATGCCGTACACTCCGTCAAGTGCCCCCGGGAATAACATAACAAGCGCCGCGATGATGACCGCGAGCACCGCGGGAACAAAAGCTCCAGGGATAAGGGTCACAAAGTAAAGCGGCAGCGTCAGCAGAGCCGACATATCAAAGCACGCCGCAAGAAGAACGAGCGCAGCGTATCTGAAAAACCTGCGTTCCTGTATATAGACCGCCGCTATTGTGCAGATAAGCGCCGCCGTTAGTGCGCCGCTCCTGCAAAAGAAAGCGGGAATGAACATAAAGCACAGCACTGACGAGCCGTGATACGGGGCATTTCGCACCGCATACCCCGCGAGTACCGCGTTAAGCCCTGCTGTTACGAGGGGATATACCGCAGGGTCGTCGCCGAAAAACGCGCAAAGCTTCATCAGGAGCGCATTTGCAGGCGGAATACCGAGCGAACCCAGCTCGCCGAAAGGCACATTGCGAATATCCGCGCCGAAGGTGTCGTACGCACTGTCCCATAAGCCCGCAAGCCCCGGCAGCCCGCATATCATAAACACAGCCGACGCCGCTGCCGCGCAGCACAGCAAACGGCTGTCACGCCGCTCGCAGAATGACCCCACGGCACGTAAAAGCAGAGGGATAGCAATAAGAAGTATCATCAGTCGTTATCATCATACGCCCGCTCACCCTCACGGTCTCCTGGAAGGTCGGCGTTTTCCTCGATAGAGCTCTTGTAATCGCTGCTCTTATCGTATCTGAGCGAGCAGTAGGTCTTTATCACGCCGATGAAGTGCGCCTTTGACAGGGATATTGTCGAAAGCGCCGCCTGCAGCTCGGCATGGGTAGTTTTATTCTCGCGGAGCACCAGCGCGGTGCCGCCCGTATATCCCCCGAACAGCAGCGAATCGTTGGCGATGCACAGCGGCGGGGTGTCAATGACTATATAGTCGTAGTAATCGTAAAGCATACGCACAAGACGCTCGGCGGAGGCTCCCGCAAGAAGGTCTGAGGGGTTTGCGGCTCCCGGGCCCGCGGGCATTACGTGGAAGTTCTTTCTCACGTCGGTGCAGATACCGCTGTAAATATCCGTCTCGCCGGTAAGCACCGTGCTGAGCCCGAAATGGTTCTTGAGCCGCAGCATATCATGCACTCCCGAGCGGCGCATATCCGCGTCGATAAGCAGCACGCGCATATCGAGCCTGCTGAACATAAGCGCGATATTGATAGCTGTGGTGGTCTTGCCCTCGTCGCGGCACTGGCTTGTTATGACGACAGACTTATAGGGGCTGTCGTTAAGGGCTGCCATAATATTTGTACGTATTTTTGAGTATGACTCGGTAATAATAAACGGTGTATTCTCGTTGAGGATAAACTGTCTTGTGATGGGATCGAAGCCTTCCAAGTATAGTTTCCCCTTTCGGTCAAAAATGAGCATACGACACCATATACCACTACATATAGTATTATAGCTCATTATTCACACTTTGTCAATACATGAACAGACATTTTTGCGCCATATTTTCGTAAATTTCGCCTGTTTTGCGCAGTTTTCTATTACATATCGGATATTATAACAGCAATATACAGCTTGTTGATTTGCGGTCAACGCAGGAGGGAACAGCATGGATAGTATCTCAAAACCTAAAGCAGCCGCCGCAGGGCTTGTGGGCGGTATTCTCAACGGAATGTTCGGAGCGGGCGGCGGCAGCGCGGCAGTACCGATACTCGAACGCGGCGGCGGCGACGCGAAAAGCTGCCACGCCATGTCGGTGGCGGTGATGTTCTTTATCAGCATAGTCTCGGCGGCGGGAAACGCAGTGCTCGGAAACTTCCCACTCGAGACGGTGAAACCGCTTATCCCCGCGGGGATAATGGGCGCGTCCGTGGGCTCTCTCCTGCTGAGAAAGGTCAACAACGATGTTCTTCGCCGCATATTCGGCGCACTGCTGATATATTCGGGAGGGAGGATGCTGTTAATATGACTGAGCTGCTGCCGCTTTTTGCGGGATTTGCGGCGGGTGCCGCGGGAGCAATGGGGCTCGGCGGAGGATTCGTGCTTATCCTGTACCTCTCATGGGCGGGCATAGCCCCCGAAGAAGCCCGCGCCGCCAATCTGCTCTTCTTCATTCCCACCGCCCTTGTCTCCATGCTCATAAACCGCCGCGGAGGGCTTATAGACAGCAGAGCCCTCCCCTACGCTGCCGCCGCGGGAGCTATCGGCGCGGTGGTGGGTCTGATGATCTCCGACGCGCTTGACACGGAGCTGCTCTCAAAGGTGTTCGCCGTGCTGATAACAGCCGTCGGCGTCCGCGAGCTGCTCCACCGCCGTACAGCTCCGCGTGAAAGCGCCGCCAGCGGACGGCTCCTCACAACAAATAAAACGGCAGACTCGCGATAACGAGCCTGCCGTTTTATCATCGCCAAAGACTTGAAAAAGCCGTGTATTATTGTTATAATAAGCAGAGACAACGGCAAAGGAGGCTTTAAAGCACAATGGCATCAAGCATTGTACATCTCGCTGTCACCGATGAACTGATAAAGCGTAATGATTTCAGCGACACGAACAGGCTGAAATTCGGCTCGGTCATTCCCGACGCGGGAGACAAAATACCTTCACATCTGAAAGTCAGCATCATGGACGGCAGAAAAAAGACCTACGATTTTGACAGGTTCAGGGCATTGTACGGGAAAAGAATGCTGTCCGACGACCTGTACATGGGCTATTATCTTCATCTGGTGCAGGACGCATTGTACAGACATTTTGTTTATGACACATACCACTGGGATCCGAGCCCTACGGGAAACATAGAAAGGCTCCACAAGGACTATTCCGCCGTGAACTGCTATGTGATAAGGAAATACGGACTTGTAAACGACCTTGAAGTCCCTGACGGCTTTGAACGGGAGGACATAAACCGGTTATGCGCGTTCGATGTGCAGGGCTTTATGTCAGAGCTTGCAGCTTATTTTCTCCCTGCTGCCGAGGAGCCTGTTTTCTTCTTCACAAAGGAAATGTCCGACGAGTTTATCGCCGAGGCAGCAGAATACTGCTGCGAGGAGATACGTAAGATAAGAAACGGGGAAAGCGGGATAAATATGGAGGAATACGCATGGAGCAGAGCAGGCTCCGTCTTATAAGGCGGCGGTTCCTGCATATCATGTTATTCCTTTTATTTTCCGCTCTCTGCGCCTGAATTGTCGGGAGCGGACGTTTTCTGAACGAGCTCGAACGAGAACTTTGAGCCGAGCTCATACACGCTCTCGACTTCGAGCTTTGAATCCATCATACGCAGCAGCTTTTTCGTGATACCCGCGCCTATGCCGTTTCCGCCCGCACTGTCGTCCGAGCCGTAGTAGAGCGTCTCCAAGTCCTCGCGCTTCATTCCGATACCCGTGTCCATGACGCTCACATTCAGCAGTACGCTGTCAGGCTCGTCGGATATCTTATCACAGCCGACAGACAGCGTTACATATCCTTTTTCGGTGAACTTCACGGCATTTGTGAGCAGATTCATTATTATCTGCCTTATGCGCGCACTGTCACCGTACAGCTTTTCGGGTATGCTGCCCTTGACATCGACGCTGAAGTGCAGCCCCTTCTCCGCGGCTTTCATCTGTATCGCGTCCTTTATATTGCCCAGAAACGCGGAAAGTTCATATTCGGCAGGGGTAATTGTCAGCTTGCCTGCCTCTATCGCAGAATAATCGAGGATATCGTTGATTATGCCGAGCAGCTCGCCGCCGTCCCTGCGTATCTTCTCGGCGCACTCGATGATATGCTCGTCACGGCTGTCACGGCGTATTATCTCGTTGGTATTGAGCACCGAATCGAGCGGCGTGCGTATCTCCTGCGACATATTTGACAGGAATGAGGATTTGGCTTCATTCGCGGCTATCGCGCGTTCAGACATATCTCTGAGCTTGTCACGCTGCTGCTTTTCGTTGTCTATGTCCTCGGTGAGCCACATAACGTGTATCGCCCGCCCGCTTTCGTCACGGCGCGAGACTACAAATCTTCCGCGTCTCCACTGTTTTTCCGTGTTGCGGAATTCTATGGCAATGGTGTTTTTGCTGCGAAGCCGCTTGTCGATGTTGTCGAGTCTGATAAATCTGCGCACACGCTCACGCGAGGACTCGTCCGTTACCGAATCCATTATCCTGACAAGCGTTTCGGCGGCGTTTTCATGTGCCTCCGAAAGGTTCTCCGTCACAAGGCGGCTGTCGGACTTCAGCTCTGTAAACGTATCATTCGGTATGTCGATATCATGCGCGGTGAGGAAAATATCGGCTATCGAGGAAATGCGGTAATTGAGCTCTCTTGCCGTTTCCGCAAGCTTTTCGCGTGTGCGTTTTTCCGCGTCGATGTTCTCCACAGCCCAGATAACGTGCGATACCCTGCCGTCCTCTGTGCGCTGAGAGAGGATAAATCTTCCTCTGCACCAGCTCCCGCGGGAATTGAGAAACTCTATGGTAGCCGTACCTGTCTCGGCAACGACCTTTTCTACGTTCGGAAACTCAATGAATTCAAGGACATCTTTTATGCAGCTTTTGTCCGTGAGCTTCTTCATGGCGGAGCGGAGCACCTGCTGAGCGTTATGCACATCGTCGCCTATGGCGTTCTGTACTACGGAATCGTTCATTTTGATAATGGTGAAGGAATCGTTGATTATGTCAACATCATGCACGGAGGTGTAGATGTTGGCAACAGAACCGAGCTGAGAGCTGAGCTGTCTTGCGGTGTCCTGTATCTTGTCGCTGTCGCGCTTTTCGCGGTCGATATCCTCGATAAGATACATGGCGTTGGAAACACGCCCGTCCGCGAGCCTTCCCGATACGATGTAGCGCGCTCTGCGCCACTTCCTGTCAGCGCTTAAAAACTCGGTGGTTATGGTATTGCAGTCCCTGAGCCGCTCGTCGAGCTTTGAGAAATCCACGAAATCGAGAATACTCTCGCGGGTGGACTCGTCTGAGAACTTCGTCATTATCGTTCGTATCATCTGCTGACAGTTGTTTCGGGTCTCGCCTATCACCTTTGAGGCTTCCGCCTTATTGTTCCGCACCTCGCTGAACGTATCGTTCACGAAGTTTATCTCGTGGAGCGAGATATAGATGTCGGCGGTGGAGGAAAGCTGTTTGCTCAGCCGCTCGGCAACGATACTGCGCTTTGCGGAGCTCAATGTCATAGCGGCGATTATTACGGCTATCGCGGTGATAACCAAGAAAGTCAGCACAAGAATGGCGTTTATTGACGCGAATATGCTTGTAGTCTCCTTTACCGAAACGCATATCCAGTCGTTTTGTATCTTCGTCGAATACACGATATAATGTGAGCCGCCGTTTGTCAGCTCAAAATAGTTCTCCGACGCCGCAGCAAGCTCCTTGTAGATATCCGCGCCGAGAGACCCGTCGTCAACGCCGTAATCGCCGCCGACCTCGGACTTGTCGGAGTGGGCGAAGACCGAGCCTTTGCCGTCGATTATGAATTCGATGTCCGAAAGCTTTGAGCTTACCGCCTGTTCGGTTATTTCCTGTATCCTTTCAAGTGTCATATCGAAAGCAACAACACTCTCTCCGTCGCAGAGCGTCTTTGCGAGCGCCATCATCATTCCGCCGGTCTGTGCGTCAAGATACGGTTCAACTACCGTGATATTGCCCTCGTTCGCGATAGCCTTTATATACCACGGACGCACCGTAGCGTCGAAGTCCGCGGGCGGCGTCCAGTTCGAGCCCGAAACGAACTTGCCGTTTATGTAGCCGTACATTCCCGTGGTGTTCTCAAACACCGTGTTTATGATAGCGTTTGACTGCCCCACAAGGTAATCGAGTATCTCGGCGTCGCTTTTGCTGTCTTCAAGCATTCCGTCAAGCGTGTACGCGGTCATCTTTATGGCGTCGATGCTTGTGGAAAGATAATCATTGAACTGCGCCGCGGTCTGAAGCGCGGTGTTTTCGCCGTTCTTGATTATAAGCTCGCGTTCCCGCGTATAGACCATGTTGTAATAAAACACGACCACGCCCGAAAAGAACAGTATGACGAGAATACTTACGATAAGAGTGTGCAGGACAGGTTTCCCGAGCTCTTTCAGCTTTTTGTTCATTCCATGTTCTCCTTTTGAGCAGTTCCGCCCGTATGCCGCTGTATGACTGATGCGGAGGCTTTATGATACTTCGTCAGGCGACAAGCCCGTAAGCTCCGCGAGCTTTTCCCCGAACAGCTCCTGAAAAGCCTTTTCTTCTTCCCGCACGGTCTCGCGGTACCTTGAGATGACCGCGCTGTCAAGGATATCCGCGGAGATAAACCTGAGCGCAGCGGCGGCTTTTTCGGTCTTGATGACCGTCTGCATATACTGCGGACCTATAAGAAGCAGCTGTAAAGCCTGCCCGCGTTTCAGGAAACCGCTGGTGGTCACGCCCCATGTATCGTATATCGTATCGTTTGCTATGGGACCGATGATGACATCATAGCCCGCAAGCTTATCCCGCTGACCTGAGCGGTTGCTGTATATATAGCCGAACCATTCCTCGTCACGGGAGAAGGTCTTGACATCAAGTCCGTCTGTATCAAGCTCATAGCGGTTGAGCCATGTGGAACAGCCTTTGCGCTGCCTTGCCCAGCGTTTTGAGAACTCCTCGCTGTCCGACAGGTAAAAGCCCTGCGCGAAATCGGCGTTCTTTCGCCCGTAGTATATATCCGGTTCCGATATTCTGTCAAGACCCGCGTGATACAAAAGTATTCTGCTCATAGCGCGTGTCCCGCCTTTCATTACGTCACAATTAGATTATATTATATCATAAACTGCCGAAAAAGTCAATTTATACCTGCAAGCTGTTAAAAATATTGATTAATGCCGAAAAATATGTTATTATTGTTTTATACATATATACTGAATTTCAAAGGAGTACGAGTACACACTATGAGAACCGAATATATTACGCGTTTCACTGTCATTTTTTCCCTTCGGAAAGAATACAGCCGCGTATAAGCGTGGAAAGAAAGTACATGACCGCGCGTTCGTTTTCCTGCCAGATGCGAAAGCGCCGCTTGACTCCGCAGACCAGATACCCGTCGGTAAGTTCTCCCGCACCTATCCTTACAATCATCACAGAGCCGAATCCAAGGCTTACGAGCGACGCATACAGCTCCGGAGCGGTCTTTTCGATGTCCGCGGTATTGCCTGTCGTGTATATCTCTTCCGCCGCAAGCCCGGAAATGCCGGAAGCTCCGAGATCCGTCTCCTCGTCCGTGACCGAGTGAAGACGGTTTTCGCCGTCAACATAATAAAGGTCGGGGATCCGGAGAAAATCCGTCAGAAACGCGAGCACGCTCCTCAGCCTTTCACGCAGGGTCGTTCCCCGCTCAAAAAGCCCGCGCAGGCTTATCATGTCATCGCATATATTATGCTTTGCCAGCTTTCCTATCTCGATGCTCCCATGCTTTTCGGGCTGATAGATGACATAGCAGTTCCTGCCCTTGCTTTTCCCGAGGTAAAGGGTCTTGTCGATAAGCCCGAACAGGTCGGAGTAATTGTCCGCGTCGGCAGGGAACGACGCACAGCCCGCAGTGCAGGTGACGAGCGTGCTGCCGTTTTCCAGCCGCACATTCTGCCTCAGAACGCTGTTGTTTTCGTACATTTCCTTGAAAAATGCCTGTTTGGCGGGTAAGTCGATGTTCCGCAGGTCTATCATAAGCAGCTCGTCGCCGCCGAAGCGCCCCACAACGCCGTTCCCGTCCAGAAGCTCCGCAAGTGCGCGGGTCACGGCTTTAAGCACGGTATCACCTGCTTTATGCCCGAAGGTGTCGTTGATGAATTTGAAATTGTCAAGGTCGATTATGGAGAAGGTGAACGGAGTTCCCGCCGCTATCAGCGAATGTACGAAGTTCATTGCGTGAGCCCTCGCCGTTATCCCCGTAAGCGGGTCGAGTATCTCGTCAAGGGGCGTTTCATCGAGCAGCCTGTCAAAATACGGGATATGCCGCAGCTTTTCCACCGTATATACTGTCTGACGGTCTTCCGAGAGGGTCTGACGCTTGAGCACATCGGTGATGTCTATGAAGCTCCCCACAAGCCCCACTATCCTGTCACCCTCGTAAAGCGGACGCTTGGATGCTATTATATCCCGCTCCTCCCCGCGCACCACGCATTTGCCGTGCACCTTATACGTGGGAAAGCCCGACAGCACCCTGAGCTCGTCCTGTCTGTACGGCTCGGGGTCATTGTGCCAGCCCATGTCCTCGTCGGTCTTGCCGATAAGAATATCTGCCGACTCAAAGCCGTAGAAATCGAGAAAAGCACGGTTCACGCCGAGAAAACGGCGCTCGCTGTCCTTCCAGAATACACAGTCCTGCGATGTGTTTATGATACTGTCGAACAGCTCAACTGTCATGTTCATAGAAAAGTCACCTTCTGATGTCATATACAAAATCAACACCATTATATCACGTTCTTCCGTAAAAATCAAGTTAATGAGCAGGACGGTACCACCCATTGACATTTACGGCATATCGGGGTATAATTTTATTGTTATTCCCGCGGTAAGGCGCGGATGAAAAAAACGACAGAATGGACAGGAAATCAACCATGAACAAAAAAATCTACAAAGACCTTGACAAGCTGCCCACGGGACGGGCAGACAATAATATCACGGACGGCTGTCTCGTGCTTGAGGGCGGCGGCTGGAAAGGGCTCTATACCGTGGGAGTGCTGGACTGCATGATGCTAAACGGCATAAATATCTCCTCGGTGATAGGCGTCTCCGCCGGAGCGCTGTCAGCTATCGGCTATGTTTCGGGGCAGATAGGCTGGAGCGCAAGGATAGACCTCACATACCGCCATGACACGAATTACTGCGGGCTCGGAGCAATGAGGCGCGACGGCGGCGTCACGGGGTTCACATACCTTTTCAATGACATACTGAAGGCTCTCCCGCTTGACGAGGAACGGCTGATGTCGCCGTCGCGGAAGCTCGCCGTCACCGCGACAGATCTTCTGAGCGGCAGGATAACATACTTTGAAAAGGGAAAATGCGACATCTTCCGCGCGATACAGGCTTCCGCCACAGTGCCCTACGTTTCCCGCCCGGTGATGATAAACGGCGTGCCGTATCTTGACGGCGGCTGTGCCGAGAAGATACCCTACTCACGGGTCGAGAGATCCGGCAGGAAAAACGTGGTGGCGGTAAGAACGCGTGAGCTCAGCTTCCGCAGGAAGCCCGGCGCTCCGAAAGCCGCGAAGCTCTGGTACGGGAAGTACCCCGAGTTCGTAAAGAGCCTTGAAAGCGCCAACGAGAACTTCAACGCCACCGCGGACAAGCTCGAACAGAAGGCAAAGGAAGGCTCGGTGTTCCTTATCGCGCCGTCAAAGCCCGTCGAGGTGACAAGATTTGACGGGGACATGGACAAGCTCGGAGCGCTGTATTGGCTCGGTTTCAATGACATGGAGCGCAGGGTCGGAGAACTTCGGGAATACCTTGGAATGTAAAAACAGCCGAACACAGCGCATATATAAAAAGGCGCCGCGGATAACGATGTTATCCGCGGCGCCTGATGTATCACGGTATGGTGCGGGAGCAGGCTTTCGTCACTGCTCCCGAAATTTCATCTGAGCCTCTGTATGCTCTTATGAAATGATCATATCACACAGAGATCCGATCGTCAATATATTTTTCGCGCGAATGACAGACTTCTGCACGGTTCAGCAGCCACAGAACATATACATCTCGAAGTACAGGACTGCCGACACGCACACGATGTTGAGCACCGCGTTGAGAACGTATCTGTACGGGCGTGTTCTGACCCTCCCCCATACGAGTGCCGCTATGCCGCCGACCGCGGAGAAAGCGCACACCCCCGCGCATATCATCTGCAGCACGCCTATGACAGCACCCACGGCGAGATCAATACCTCCGCTGCCCGCGTAATAAACCGCATACGAGCCGAGCAAGGCGACTGTCGATACGGGTATCGCGATGTCCCCCGCGAGCATGGCGGCAGAGCCGGAGTAAGCTTCGGCCCGCCCGTGCTTTTTCAGCTTGCGCCTTATCCGTATGAAGTATAAAGCCGCCGCCGCGGAAACAAAGTACAGCGTGATAAGAGCAAGCTCCGCCACATACGCGTCGTCGCGGATAAGCTCCTGTGAACCGTATTCGAGCGTTGTTTTTTCCGCGCTGTCGGCAAGGAGCTGCACGCTCTCCCCGTCACGGAGCATATAAACTCCGTCTCCGATGTCATACACGTTCTCGTCAAGTCTCAGCGCCGTAAAATACGGCAGAGATCTGAACAGCCCGCGATGTGTTGACCGCGACATCAGATAATATCCGCTGAGCACGCTTTCGCCTTTTATGCGGTCGGCAAATCTGTCGGCGGTAAGACTGCCGAAAACGAGGTCGGGGGCGCGATACAGAAATACGTTTCCCATGGGCTCGTTCACCATGACGGCGAGCCCCACCTTAGTCTCCGGGTCGAATATAAGGTCTGCCTGACACGAATTTGTTGCGCCGCTGTGACCGTAAACGCGCACCGCGTGCTCCTCCGCCCAGAAACCGTGACAGCTCTTCGGTATGTCGGAGCTGCCGTAAAATGACGTTGCCGACAGCAGCAGCTTTTGTGTCTTCGGGTCTGCGAAAAGCGGCGCGTCATCGTTCACCAAAGCCTGACCGTAGGTCATCAGGTCGCTCAGAGTTCCCGTGACAGCTCCCGCGGGATAGGGCATTATAAAGCTCAGACGGTCCCCGAGGTCGGTCATGGCGTCCGAGAGCGGGTCATACCGATAGCTTTTCAGCCTTTTCCGCTGCTCCGCCACCCACTGGTTGTCGCTGTGGGCGGGGTTTACGGAGGTGCGCTCCATTCCGAGGGGCTCAAGGATATTCCTGTGAGCGTACTCACAGTAATCCGTGCCGCTGACACATTCGATAATATACCCCGCAAGCGCCGCTCCGTAGTTGGAGTATGATGTGACCTCACCGGGGCGGAATATCTGCGCGGGCTCGCACAGCTGAAGAGCGTCCTTCAGCGGCAGCACGGCGCTCTCGTCCTTTGTCTCCATCGGGCGCACGGTCTCCTGCCAGCCCGCCGTGTGGTTCATTAAATTCATGAATGTTATCGGCTCATCGTATGAAAGGTGCCGAAAGAACCCCTCGGGCAGATATTCCCGTATATCCCTGTCAAGGTCAAGCTGCCCGCGCTCCCATAATTGCATGGCGCTCACCCACACGAGGGTCTTTGAGATGCTGCCCCATTCATAGACGGAGTTCTCGTCGGCAGGGATATGATGCTCCACGTCGATGAAACCGAAATACCCTGTATATAGCACTTCTACGCCTTTGAATACTCCCACCCCCGCGGAGGCAAACGTGGTATTGCCGTTTTTCCCCGCAGAGGACGTTTTTATCTCCTCAAGCTCCGCGGCAAGGCTCTCCACCGTATCGCCCGACGGGAGCACACAGCTCTCCGCCCCTGCGGGAGCCGCAAGCAAAGCCGCCGCGCATACCGCAGCCGCGAGTTTCACTATTGCCTTTGCCATATCGCGCTCCTCCTTAAATATCCTTGTCGTCGTATTCGAGAACGGTGCAGACGTAATTGTACATAGCCGAGAACCCTGCGAGCGCGGTCATCAAAGCGCAGAACAGCACCCCGTCCGCCGCGGTCACAAGCTGCACCATGAGCTGCATGACCACCGCAGCCGCCGCGCTCAGCGTTATAATCCCCGACAGGAACAGCATGATGAAGATCAGCGCAAGGAAAAGTATAAGCATGACAACAATTCTCTTCGGATCAGGTTTAGCCGCTCCGATATTGCCGCTGAACCATTCTTTCAGCAAAATGCCTGTGATCAATGCGCCTGCCGCAAAAAAGAGAAAGAACAGGCAGCCGCACACTTTTTCAAAGCTCATGCCGAGACTTTTCAGAAGCGCGTCATAAAATCCGACGTTTGTATATATGCCTGCGGCAAAGGAGATCTTCATCACCGCGAACATAATAACGCCCACAGCCGTGTATGAGGTCATTGCAAATATGAAACGCGCCGTCACAAGCTGTTTCCGCGATACGGGGATCAGCGAGTACAGCTTTTCGCAGTTGTTTTTGTCCTGTGTCTGAAATATCATCGGGACAAAACCCGCACCCGCAACGAGCATACACAGATATGTCCCCATAGGGTCAACGAACAGCCCGACCGCGGCGCCGAATACGAGCATAAGGATAATAAGCGGGCGCATACTGTTTTTCGAGCCGTTCATCATAATGATGTCGGTGCGGATAATATCAAGATATAATCGCATAATACCACCCCTTAAAGCTCCCGCTTCGCGAGCTTCGCCGCCGTTATCTCACCGAACAGCAAGCATATCCCGAGTACGGCAATGACCGTAACGGTGATACCTGCCCACAGCGGCATATCCGGGAGCTTTATCTCCGGTGAGCCGAGCTGTGTGAGCACGAACACTCCGCCCATTATCAGAACTATCACCGCGCCGAGCAGTATGATAAGTATCTTCATCTCGTTCTCTCTGCCGTGTATCTGCCCCATCATCTCCATGAACGCGAAAACAAGGCAGGAAAACACTGCAAATCCGATGATAACGGGTACTGCCTTCATGAGTTCTTCCGGGTCATATTCCTTCGAAAGTATCTTTAGCGCATCATTGGTTTTCGGGACAAAACGGTTGAAATTCAGCAACACGGCTGTAAAAGCGAACACAAATGACATCACGGTGACAGCGGCGTGAACCGCAAATATGTAAAGGAACCGTGCGCGCGTGATGTTTTTCCTGCCGACGGGAAGCGTCCCGTACAGTCTCCCGAGGTCGTCCTTTTTCGCGGACTGCAAAGGAACTATGAGCGCTCCCGCAGCGCCTATCAGACAGAAGGAAAACATAGGGCTGAGGAACAGCGCGGCTGCGCCGTAAGCGGCTATCATGAACACAGCGGCAAAGACATTTCCAGCTGACGACTTATCAACTCCCCGGACGCCGATAAAATCGAACCGCATCATTTTAAGAATGTCTTTCATGCTTGTCCTCCTTCGCGATATACACGAGTATCTCGTCGATATTCGCCTTTTCGTATTCGAGCGAAGAGGGTATCCCCGCAAGGTCATCGGTGTGTATGAGTGCTTCAAATCCGCTGCGGTAGGCGTGAAAGCCTATGCACTTGTCCCGCAGAGCGTCGGGTATGTCGTCATTGCCGCCCTTGAGCACCGCGTATTTCTCCGAAAGCTCGTCCTTCTCGCCCGTGAACCACACCTTACCGTTATGCAGCACCGTCACATAGTCCGCGATACGCTCAACGTCCGCGGTTATGTGGGTGGAGAACAGCACTCCGCAGTTCTCGTCTGTAATGTAATCCGAAAGTATGTCGAGCAGCTCGTCGCGCGCCACGGGGTCAAGTCCGCTGGTGGGCTCGTCGAGTATCATAAGTTCGGGCTTATGTGACAGGGCGCAGGCTATCATGAACTTCATCTTCATGCCCTTTGAGAAATCGCCTATTTTCTTGTTGTCGGGGAGACCGAATTCCTTTATCAAGCGGAAGAAATCCTCGCTGCTCCAGTTGGTATAAAAAGGTCTGAGCTGCTTGTCTATGAGTTTCGCGTTAAGATTTTCCGCGAGGTACAGGCTGTCGAACACCACGCCGAGGCGCTGTTTTATTGCTATGGTATCGGTAACGCTGTCAAGCCCGAACACCGAGATACTGCCGCTGTCTATCTTTGCCATACCAAGTATCGAGCGGATAGTGGTGGTCTTGCCCGAACCGTTCTGACCCACAAATCCCATTATGTAGCCTTTCGGCAGCGCGAATGATACGTTTTTCAGCGCGAAATCCCCGTATGATTTGTTAAGTCCCTTGATCTCAAGAATATTCTCCATATTATTCCTGCTCCTCCTTCAGGTATTCTTTCACCGCTTCTATTATCCCGTCATCGGTAAGCCCTGCATTGCGCCCGCTCGTGACCGCCTTCTCAATGCCGCACTCCATTTCGTACAGCATACGCTCCCGCAGCAGCTCGTTATTGCGCGGTGCCACAAAATACCCCTTTCCCGCCACGGAGATGATAAATCCCTCGTCCGCGAGGTCGTTGTACGCGCGGGTGGTGGTTATGACGCTTATTTTCAGGTCTTTGGCGAGCTGACGCACCGACGGGAGCTGCTCGTCGGCGGGAATGCTCCCGTCGAGTATCTGGTTTTTCATCTGCTGTTCTATCTGTTCATAGATAGGCAGCTCGGATTTGTTCTTTATTATTATTCTCATTGGCAGTACCACCATACTGTATATATTCATCTATATACAGTATATCATCAGTTCTGCTGTTTGTCAATAGTTATAGGGAAATAATTCTTTTGTAATTACGCCGTGAAACATGACAAACAAGCGCTTATTATGAGCAGAGACGCTGAAAAAGAAAAGCGGAGACGCATTATAAACGTCTCCGGCTTTTTCATATCGCGCGGCATATTATTTTGAATATCTGTGGAAGTCGGTGCCTGTATCAACAGTCGGACGCTGCGCACCCTCCGCGAAAACGTGAGGATCGACGGTCGAGGAATACTCTCCGTCAACAAGGAAACGCACCTCGCTGCCGTAACCGTGCTGTTCGAGCATTCCGAGCATATCCCGTCTGTGGACATACGGACACTCATCGGGAAGACGGAAGCCCTCGCCTCCGAATATGCGCGATACCAGATCAAGCCGCAGGAATTCCAGTCTTTCCACTATAAGGAATGTCCATGCGCTGCGGTAATCTATCTCTATCGTAATACCTGCTTCGTCTCCGAATATCGGTATGTAGGTCGTCTTTTCCGCTTTCATAAGCGCACCCGTATAATTGTCGATCCCGCCAATGATACTGTCTATCAGACCGCCGATACCGTACTCCGTCGTTAAGCTGCCGGCGATCTCCCTGATTTTCTCCATGGTAAGCATTTCCTTTATGCCGGGTACTTTCCGCTGCAGGAAATCCTTCATGACTTCACTGCTTGAGAAATTTTTCTTTATCAGATCGTCGGCTCCCTTGCCGTCGCCTATGATATACTTCCCGACCAGTGCTTTCAGCCCGTTAACGGTCATATTTGCACATACGGCACTTACAATTTTCCAGTAATAGTTTCCGTCTATTTCCTTGTTTTCGCTCTTATACTCATCATAGAGCAGCGCAGCATGTCTTCCGGAATTTATTATGGCTGCGATAACGATTATCGCTATAGCTTTTCTGGGATCGTCGATACTTCCGGCTTTCCCCCACAGATAGCCGTTCATGGCTGTTTCTGCCTTGTCGATCACCAGTGCCTTGAATGAGAAACCCGAATTACCGCTGCCCCAGTATAACTGTGCGGTAGCTTCACCGACAGCGTCAAACACGAAATTTTTCAACGGCGTCAGGATAGCGTCTGCGGTCCCGCCGTCCATGCCTTGTGCTGTAAAGAAATACCTTATGGCTATGCTAAATGCCATATCATCGAACCAGCGTATCGTTTCACATACCTTTATGCCCCGCGTATATTCTTTTGCCACCTCTTCATTGAATACAAACTCTTTCATTTGCAGTTCATAGCCGAGATCATACACCCACCGTCTCCATTTCTTAAGTATATCGGTGGGAACGCGGTCGATCCGTTCCAGCAAAGTCTGAACACCGGGCTCATTCTGCATATTGAACATAGCTATCGTGTAATAGATCTTGTCGATCTCAACGGCTCGCTCATAATACTTATCGGAATCAGGCATACCGATAAGCCGCACATAGAAGGAGCCATCGTAGTCCCAGCCGTCATCGCTGATGCTTCTGCGCGTCCGTGTAACACGGATCCTGAACAGGTATTCATCACTGTCATTGAGCTGAAACAGTCCGCGCTTCGGTTTGAAACGAATGCCCACCGGCGGATCCTGAAATACCGAAAGCTCATACATATAGTTTCTGAATACTTTCTGGGAGAGCTCACAAGCGGGTTCCAGTACGAGGAGCGGCGAATCTTTTCCGGTCTCGCGGATATCTGCTTCAAAATCGTCCTCATCGCCCCACTTTGAACAGAAGACCCTGAAGAGCGTTGGTCTGAATTCATAATTGTCCTTGTCAATGAACTCGGAAGCGGGGACTTCGATATATTTCTCCTTGACGGAGCTCTTGTCGAGGTTTGCGGTGTCAACGAACACCCCGTAGGGATAATACTGCATGGTAAGCTTTGCGGAAGCCTTTTCTCCGCTGCTGTTTGACGCGTTTATCGTTATTGCGTGTTCAAGCGGGAATACCCCGAATTTTGCCGCAGGCAGGCTTTCGCTTATTTCCAGTTTATATACAAATGGCGCAGCACGGGAGACCCTTACGGAAAGCGCGCCGCATACGGCTTCAACGCTGTCCGCGTCCTGTGCGAAGCCCTTCACGCGGATATACAGCGCAAGCGGCGCATTTGTACCGAGAAGAGCTCTGAATGTCCGCTCCTTCTCCGCCATGACTTTGTATGTCCCGTCAGCCTTAAGGCACACAAATTCTATCGCGGCTTCGCACTCCACCTTAAATCTCACTTTTTCGGTGAACACGCCGCCTTTGCCCTTATATCGGAACACTATCACACATTCCTTCGTGCCGTCGGGGACATTCCCTACGCTGAAAGCGGCACACTGTCCGTTTGCGGTCATGCCCATGAAGCTCACATCTACGCCCTGTGTTTCGGAGTATATCGCTATCTGTGATGTAAGCTGCGGCTCAGGCACCACGGCTCCTGCGCCTATGCTCACTATCCGCGCATAGACCTTAGCGGGCGGTGCGCCTTTTCGCAGCGTGTCCCCGAAGTTCTTTCCGATATGCATACGATAGGCAGTCTGCTCCTTGCCCTCGCTGCTGTTATTTTTGTACTTTGCCGCGGAGGAAGCGACAGCGCCCGCGCCCGCAGCCGCGCCGACAGTCGATATTCCTATCACTATCGCGGGAATGATAAGGTGTCCCCCGTCCTCGCCAGGACGGTCATCGGCATCTGTCTCGACGAGCTGGTTTATCCACTGAGCGGGCTCATTGCCGCCGTCTGTCTTCCCGCTGCCGCCGCTTTTTTCGGAGCCCGCCCCCGCAGGCATTTTCCCGTCCTTCCAATTGTACTTGTAGATGACCGACGCGCCCTCGATACCCATAGAGCCCGATGTTTCCGCGTCGTCGATGTTCACATACAGCCACATAACGGCGCTGCCCTTGTCGCTGTCGGACGGCTTAGCGGGCGCAAGTCCCGACAGCTTTCCGTTCCTGACGGGATAGTATTGATCCGTGGCAAGGCTTGAATTGCCGTTGACGCGGGAGAACTTCTTGGTTTTCCTGCCGCTTATCTTTGAGGTATCACCCTCGGGGTCTATATAGCCCGATTCGACGGAAATATCCGCTTTCAGCCCGATGAACATGTTTCTGAGCGGGTCTTCGCGCTGTACATAGTCGCTCACCGCGCTGAAATCTAAGCTTATGACATCATACGGCTCATACCTGCTTTCCGGTCTCGTATATACGAGAGAAGCGCTTACGGTATCGCCCTTCATGAAACTCAGACTGCCGTCGCTGTCGTAAACATTATCCTGTGCCGAGAACTTTGCGGAAGCTTCTCCGTCACCGAATACCGCCGCAGTCACGGTGTGCGGAAAATCCTGCACGGTACGCTCCGTCCTGTCGGGTATGACAGTTTCGGAAAGCTCCCAGTAGCCTTCAGTCTCTTTCTCTTTTTCATCTACCCATTCATAATTGTAATAGGTGTCTATGGCGTCCTCGCCCCTGCCGTGAGAGAAGGCTATACGTATCCACAGCTTGGAGCGGCCTTCGTCAAAAGTGTGGCGGAGCACATTGTCGCTGTCTATCACAAAGAAATGGTTTCCCTGTCCCGCTGCGGCGTAGTAATCGTCATACTGCCATGTACGGTCGATACCGAGGTATTCTGTCCCGTTTTTGTCCTTGAATTTTCCCTCGCCGTTATATCCGCCGAACGCATAGTCAACATGGACGGTGCAGGCGTAAAACAGCAGACTGTCGTGAAACTGCGATGCCGAGAATGACGGGGAGACATTAAGAGCTATTTCCTCGCCCGGTTTTATGATTGAAGGCGGTTCATCGACATCTATGGTTATCTGTGCGGTCTCGCCCGCGCAGCTCGTTTCGTGTTCGCCGTCGTGATATGCCATGATACGGCTGTCGGTGCATTTTGCGGAGCAGGTGTAATGCCCGCTGCCTCCCGAAGTCTGCGCGTCGTCGAACTGGCTGTCGGGTCCCACGGTCTCAACGCTTATCAGCTTCCAGTAACCGACCTTTTCCGTGCTTTCCGCGAACGCGGGAACGGCAAACAGCAGCATATTGCCTATCAGCAGCAGTGCCGCGCTTATAAATGCGAAAATTCTCCGTTTCATACCGCGTCACCCGCCTTTCCCTTGGTGGCAAGGCTTATTATCAGCCCCAGCACTCCGACACCGAGAAATACCCAGTACATATTGTTTGTGAGGTAGATGTGCGCCGCCCCGAGAGCCGACGACAGCAGGAACCCCAGAGCTCCGCCTGTAAGCAGGCTCTTGTACTGCGGGAAATACAGGCCTTTGCCGTTATACTGCCGCCGCTGTGAGAATGACGCGGCAAGGGTGAAGATGAAGCCCGTTTTCTGCGTTATCGACTCAAGCGCGCACATTGCGCCGCAGATACCGACCATTATCCCGTCAAGCCCCATCTGCTCACCCGCAAAGAATTTCCCGCAAGCCAAAGCGGCAGCAAGCCCCAGCAGGAAACTGCCGATGTTGAAACCGCGTTCGGTGAAGATGCTCTTTACGCCTTTCGCCATTTTCGGTATGCCGCCGTAGAGCAGACTGCAAAGTCCTCCCGCCACGAGCGCTTTCCCGAAAAACTCTCCGATGACGTTCACCGTGGTGCCGTATGTGCCGCCTTTCGCATAGGTCAGCATCGACAATATGTCTGTCCATATATTCGTACCGCCTTTTTCGGCAAGCTGCCCGAGCCATATCCAGAGCGCCGATATCGCAGCCGTGAACAGCAGAGCCTTTATATGCGCAAGCATCACAAAAGGCCCCGCCAGCGCCGTTCCAAGTCCGCTGAACAGCGCGCCTATGGGATTTGTGAGCGTGCCTATCCGCTCGGGCATTTGTATCTTCGGCGGGGCAAGGTCTATACCAAGCTCGCCGTTTTCGGGTATGATGTGCTCCCGTATATATTCCGGCATCGCGGACACGGCTGGGGGCACAGGCTGTACAGGCGTGCTGCTTACCACGCTCCCGCACTTCCCGCAGAATGTCGCGCCGTCGCGAAGCGGTGAGCCGCAGTTTGAACAGAAATTCGGCATATTTTCTCCTCCGTGGTGTGCTTTTTGCATTAATTATATCATATATCGCGCTCCATTGCAACCATTGTTATTGTTTTGCCGAACTATTTTTGCCGATACTGTTGCAATTAATGCCTTTTTGGTTTATAATAAAACCATAAGTGAACGTAACAGCCAACGGGAGGAAAAAGATATGTTCTGCTCAAAATGCGGCTCACAAACAGATGAAAACGCGAAGTTCTGCCCCGTGTGCGGTGCGGCTTTCGCCGATAACACAGAAGCGGCTCCGAAGGAGCCGCCTGTACAGGGTCAAAAAGTCACCGAGAATATATACCTTTGCCCCGACGGGGTATATCGCTGGATATATGAATTCGCAATGATGAAAAATCCGACGATACTGTTCACGATATGGAAGATATTCGGCGGTATCATCGTCGGGATATGGCTGTTTGATATTATACTGATGCTGTTTGACGGAGCGCTCACTCCCGACGGCGTGCTCGGGCATTCCGCGGTGTTCGCTGTCATTCTGCTCGGTATGGGAGTTCTGTCGTTCCTTGCGTATCTTATAGTCGCGGCAAGTTACGGCTGGAAGTACATCGTGCTGTTTGAAATGGACGAGCAAAGCGTGACCCATACACAGATGGAACACCAGTTCCGGAAAGCACAGGCGCTCGGGTGGCTTACCGCCGCCGCAGGAGCGCTCGCAGGAAATCTCACCATGACAGGCGCGGGAATAAGCTCCGCCGTGCATAACAGCTTGAAGACCGAATTTGCAAAAGTGAAAAGTATAAAGACCCGCCGCGGCAGACAGACGATATATGTCAATGAAATGCTCGGCAAAAACCAGGTTTACGCCGAACTGCCCGATTTCGACTTCGTGCTGTCCTATATCAATGCGAGGATACCTTCGGACGCGGCGAGGAAATGAAACTTTACCGTTTCACATTTTTCGGAGTATTGGTCAGGATACAAAATAAATTATCCGAACTCCGGACAGCGAGAGCGGCGGACGCGCCGCAGCGAATTGCTTCGCGTTCTTTTTTCGGAGTTTGTTTTGATTACAATAGTTTATCCAAACTCCGGGCAGCGAGGGCGGCAGACGCGCCGCTGCGAACTGCTTCGCGTTCTTTTTTCGGAGCTTGTTTTGGTTACAAAAGTTTATCCAAGCTCCGGACAGCGAGGAAGAAAAAACCGTATAGAAGATAACTTCCATACGGATTAGGCGGGCGCCTTCGCGCCCTGTGATTGCATTACAAAAAGTATATTTTGGCAAATCAGAATGAACCTGCATGGTTGAGCGGTTTATAAGGGTATCTCTATACTCTCCGCTTGGCTGATCTTTACCTTGACCTTGTTCTTATCAACAATCGTCACTTGTTCAACCGAGTGCCGAACAAACGCCTCATCAAACATATCCAACCGGAACTCCGTGTTTTCAATTTCAGCGAGTATATCCTGCACATTCGCCGCCGAAGCCTCACATTCGTTGAGCCGTTCCTGCTCCTCGGTGATCTGCTTGCTGACGGCTGTCAATTCGTCCGACAACCGCTTGAACTCGCTGTCATATTTTGTGTAGTCGTTCTCCTTGAACGATTGGTCAAGCAGTTTGCCGATCTCTTTGTTGAGCGCCATTTTCTTCTTTTCGAGATCTGCCAAATGTTTCCCATCCGGCAGCATAACAGCATGAATCCCTATCCTGAGTGTGTTTTTCACATCATCGCTGACATCGAACACCTGATTTATCGCGTCTAAAACAGCCTTGTGAAGCCTGTCCTCATACACTGTCGGTGAGCATTTGCAGAACTTCTTTCCGTTCTTCAAGCGGTTAATGCACCGCCACACCGGGATTTTGCCGCCGTTCTTGTCGTCCCATGTGATACGGCGGTAAGCAGTACCGCATTCTCCGCAGATCACCAAGCCTGTGAGGGCATATTTCCCGCTGTATTTGCCCTTTTCGTCTGT
>JAGBLA010000177.1 GCA_017635675.1 Ruminiclostridium sp. | reverse complement strand
GGGGCAGAGCCCCGGCGGGGACGGGGGCAGCGCCCCAGCGGGGTTTGGGGCAGAGCCCCAATCTCTCCGCGCCTCTTTATTCTGAACGCTTGAGCCAGATATACGCTATGTCAAGAGCGTCGTAAAGGCTCTCTCTGTCACTGGTCTTGACCACCATGTCCTGTGCGTCGATGTTCGGGTCGGTGCGCATGAGGACGACTTTCAGCTTATCCGCTATATCAATGCCGTTCTCCTCGTGCGAGGAAACGATATTGATATTTGCAACGAACTCGTCGCTCATGTTGCCGTAATATATCATCTTTCCGTTCCTTACGAGCGGGAAATCCTTATACCTTATGAATTCTTCTGCCATTTATCATTCCTCCGTGGGTTTGTTCTTGATGTCCTGGGGACGCTGGCGCACCTTGATATGCACCTCGCGGAGCTGCTGCTCCGTTACCTCGGTGGGAGCGCCGAGCAGGAGATCCTGAGCGTTGGAGTTGAGCGGGAACGCGATAACCTCACGTATGCTGTCCTCGTCAAGAAGCAGCATTATCATGCGGTCTATGCCGAACGCCATACCCGCGTGGGGCGGTGCGCCGAACTTGAACGCGCTGTACAGTGCGCCGAACTTTGCGGCTACGTCCTCCTCGGTATAGCCCGCTATCTCGAATGCCTTCACCATTACGTCTATATCATGGTTGCGGACAGCTCCCGAAGCAAGCTCAACGCCGTTGCATACCACATCGTACTGGTACGCGAGCACGTCGCAGGGGTTCTTCGTGTTGAGAGCCTCCAGCTCGCCTTGCGGCATGGAGAAAGGATTGTGGGTGAATATCGGCTTGCCTGTCTCCTCGTCCTCCTCATACATCGGGAAGTCAACTATCCAGCATATCTCGAACTTATCCTCGTCGATAAGTCCCATTCTCGAAGCCACCTCATTGCGTATCTGACCCGCGAACTTCTCGGCGTTCTTCTTGTTGTCCGCTATGAAGTACAGCACGTCGCCCACTTCAAGCTCCGCACGCTTTGCAAGCTCCTCGCGGTCGCCGTCACGCAGGAATTTGTCGATAGGTCCGTTGAATTTCAGACCCTCCTCGACCTTGAAATAGCCAAGACCCTTCATGCCGATAGAAAGCGCGTACTCCTCCATTTTCTCGAAAAAGCCCTTTGACTTCTCCGCCATTTTCGGCACGCGTATAGCGCGGACGGTCTTGTTGGAGAAGGGCTTGAACGAGCTGTCAACGAACAGGTCGGACACGTCGATGATGAACAGCGGGTTGCGCAGGTCGGGCTTGTCGGAGCCGTATTTAAGCATAGCCTCCTCGTAGGTTATACGCGGGAAGGGCGCATGGGTGTACTGCTTCTTGCCGAACTTTTCGAGTATAGCGGGGAACACCTGCTCGGCAGCCGCGAAGACGTCCTCCTGCGTGGCAAAGCACATCTCCATGTCGAGCTGATAGAACTCGCCGGGGGTGCGGTCCGCACGGGCGTCCTCGTCACGGAAACAGGGCGCAAGCTGGAAATACCTGTCAAAGCCCGAAACCATGTAGAGCTGCTTGAATATCTGCGGAGCCTGGGGCAGGGCATAGAACTTTCCGTGGTGCTTGCGGCTCGGTATCAGATAGTCGCGGGCGCCCTCGGGGGAAGATGTGGAGAGTATCGGGGTCTGGAGCTCCAGAAATCCCAGCTCGGTCATCTTCTCGCGCATGAAGCTCATGACCTGTGAGCGGAACACGATGTTATCATGCACCCTGCGGTTGCGCATATCGAGGAAACGGTAGCGAAGGCGCACGTCCTCGTTGCTCTTGTGTGACTCCGGCACTTCAAAGGGAAGCTGGGTCATGACCTTGCCGAGAATATCCACGCTCTCCGCCGCAAGCTCGATGGTACCCGTCGCTATCTTGTCGTTGTAGGTGCTCTCGTCGCGCTTGATTATCTTTCCGCATATCGACACCGCGCACTCCTTTGAGATGCCTTCGAGAAGTTTCTCGTTGTTCTGGAATGTCACCTGTAACATTCCGTAGTGGTCACGAAGGTCGATGAACTCTATACCTCCGTGGTCTCTGATGTTTTCCACCCAGCCCGAAACACGGACTGTGCTTCCGATATCCGCTTCCGACAGCATTGTCGTGTTGTGGTCGCGGTACTTGTTTGCTGTGAACATGATTCACTGTTCCTTTCTTTATTTATGCTGTTCCTTATTTATGCTGTTCCTTGTCGGTTTTGTCTGTTTGCCGCATATTCATAGTACCCCTCGTTTCGGCTCACCCTCTGAGCTTCTGCTCAAGTATCGCCTTTATCGTATTCGGGGTAGCCTGACCTTTGAGCGCCTTGTTCGCCTGTCCCATGAAGAACCCGAAGACCTTCTGCTCACCCGCGCGGTACTGCTCAACGGGCTTGGGGTTGTCGGCTATGAGCTTGTCGATGACAGCCTCCACCGCAGAGGTATCGTCCTTCACCCACAGGTCGAGCCTGTCGCATACCGCGTCCGGTTTCTCGCCCGTGCCTATCATCTCAACAAATATGGTCTTGTAGTTGTTCTTGTTTATCTTATCGGTCTCGCCCAGCTCTATGAGCCGCGCAAGGTCGGCGGGGGCGAATTTAAGGCTGTCCATTGACATCTCACCGAGATTTATGCGGCGCATGAACTCGCCGAGAATGAAGTTCGCAACGGGTTTCGGTTTGCTGTACGCCTTTATCGCGTCCTCATAGAAGTCGCAGATATCCTTGTCGTTGATGATGTTGTCCGCGTCGGTCTCCGCGAGCCCGTACTGTGAGATATAGCGCTCCTTGCGCTGCTCGGGCATTTCGGGAAGATCCGCCTTTATATCCGCGAGCTCCTGCTCGGTGAATATCATGGGCGGGATATCCGGGTCGGGGAAATAGCGGTAGTCGTGAGCGTCCTCCTTCGAGCGCAGCGCCGTGGTCTCGCCCGTGGTATCGGAGAAACGCCGTGTCTCCTGGAGCACCTTGCCGCCCGATTCGATTATCTCGCTCTGGCGGTATATCTCGTACTCTATGGCGCGGGTTATGGCTTTCGTGGAGTTGAGGTTTTTGAGCTCCGCACGGGTGCCGAGCTTGTCCGAGCCCTTCGGCGCAAGAGAAATGTTCACGTCGCAGCGCAGCGAGCCCTGCTCCATTTTGCAGTCGCATATCCCCGCGTACTTGTACAGCAGCTTTATCTTCTCAACGTATGCCACCACTTCCTCGGCGCTGTGGAAATCGGGCTCCGTCACCATTTCGATGAGCGGTATGCCGCAGCGGTTATAGTCCGCAAGGCTCGAACGTGTCGCCTCGTCATGCACGAGCTTTCCCGCGTCCTCCTCAAGGTGTATGCGGTTGACGCGGATACGCTTCTCCCTGCCGTTCACCATTATATCCACATAGCCGTTCAAACATACGGGGCGCGGCATCTGGGATATCTGATACGCCTTCGGAAGGTCGGGATAGAAGTAGTTCTTTCTGTCCCACTTCGTGAACCGCGAGATGTCGCAGTTCGTCACATAACCCGCCTTGACGATGTATTCCACCGCGCGGCGGTTGAGCACGGGGAGTGTCCCGGGAAGTCCCGAGCACACCGGGCAGCAGCGTGAGTTCGGCTCTCCGCCGAATTCCGCCGAGCAGGTGCAGAATACCTTCGACTTTGTAAGCAGCTCTGCGTGTATTTCAAGTCCTATCGTCGGATAAAGATTAGACATGACCGTTGAGTGTTCCTTTCTCAGTTTATTTTAAGTTCTTCGCGCACTGCCTTTATTACGTCTCTTATATAATCCATAAAGACAGCGTTATGGGCGAAAGCGCGAATAAGATACGCGTAATTCGCGACACAAAATCCGATGTCAATAGCATCTTCTTTGGTAAGCTCGTCACACAGCTGGTTAAAATCGTCCTGAAACGTCATTATCTTTTCAAGGCTTTCGCTGACCATATTACCGATCTTCTCGGCTATCTTCGGTTTATATACTCCGAGATCTATCACAATGTATTTTGCCTTGCTCCTGTCGATCGGCTTGTCTCCCATATCCTTTCTGATGCTCCTGACAAACTCCTCGTTTTTTTCGTCAAGCGAGATCTCCACCGCCACAGCCTGCTTTACGGACTCTCTGAAAGTGTCGTTGGATATCAGCCCGAGCATGATAACGCTGAGATTTTCCAGCAGGTAATTCGCCGTGTCGAGCGATATGGTCCTGTCCCTCACGGACATTCCGCCGTCGCAGAGAAGATCGGTATTTGTGTCTATCACACTGTCGCTGAGCGCGGCGATATCCTGGAATAAGGTGTTGATAGCTTTTTTTACGAACTCAGCGGATGTCGGGTTTGCTTTAGTAATTGGCATGGGTGTGTACCTCCTGTCGTTTATAAAGTGCAGCGGACGGGTGTGAATGTCTTTTCAAAAGCGTCGGCAGTCTGTATAACCGTTGATTCATCAAAACGTCTTCCGACTATCGACATTCCTATGGGCATACCATCGGCATTGTAGCCGCAGGTGGTGTTTATCGCGGGAAGTCCCGCTATATTCACGGTAACGGTGCATATATCGGCGGTGTACATCTTTACGGGGTCGTTGTCCTGCGCGCCTATCTTATATGCCACGCTCGGTGCGGTGGGGGTGAGGATAACGTCGGCTTTCTCAAATACCGCGTTATATTCCGAGATTATCTGCTGCTTGAGCGCCAGAGCCTTGCGGTAGTACGCGTCATAGTAGCCGCTCGACAGCGCGTAGTTGCCGAGCAGTATGCGGCGCTTGACCTCGGCTCCGAAGCCTCGGTTGCGGCTGTCGCGTATCATCTCGTCGAAGCTGTGACCCTCGCCGCGCAGTCCGTACTTTATCCCGTCATAGCGGGAGAGGTTGGACGCCGCCTCCGCCGAGGATATAAGATAGTACGCCTGCACCGCGTATTTGAGCGTGCTTATGGAGCAGTCCACAAGCTCCGCTCCCATTTTCTCGTATTCATGCGCCGCGTTCATGACGGCGGTCTTTACCTCGTCATCTACCGCGTCGCCGTAGAACTCCTTCGGTATCGCTATCTTCATGCCCGAAACGCTCTTGCCGAGCTTTTCGTTGAAGTCGGTGAACGGCACGTCGCGGCTTGTGGCATCGTGAGGATCGGCTCCCGCTATCGCGTTGAGTATGAGCCCGCAGTCCTCGGCACTTCTCGCTATGGGTCCTATCTGGTCGAGCGAGCTTGCGAAAGCCACGAGACCGTAGCGTGAAACTCTCCCGTAGGTGGGCTTTAAGCCCGTAACTCCGCAGAACGACGCGGGCTGGCGTATCGAGCCGCCTGTATCGCTTCCGAGAGCCGCCGCGCAGAAGCCTGCCGCGACTGCCGCGGCGGAGCCGCCCGACGAGCCGCCCGGCACGCGGGTGGTATCATAGGGGTTCCTTGTCTTTGCGAACGCGCTTGTCTGGGTGGAGCCGCCCATTGCGAACTCGTCCATTGACACCTTGCCGAGCAGGGTATATTCATGGGCTTTGAGCTTCTCAACGGCGGTGGCGCTGTACGGCGGCACAAAGTCGCCGAGCATCTTCGAGGAGCAGGTGGTGCGTATGCCTTCGGTGCAGAGATTGTCCTTCAACGCGAGCGGTATTCCCGTGAGGGGCGCGGCATTGCCCGCGTCTATGCGCTTCTGTGCCGCCTCGGCGTTCTTCATAGCCTCGTCCTCGGTGACGGTGATGAACGAGAGCACCTTATCGTCATTCCGCTTTATCTCCGAGAGGAACTCCGATGCCGCTTCCTTCGCGCTTATCTCCTTGCTGTCGAGCATTGAGCGCAGCTTTGCGGCGGTAATGTTTTTCAGGTCCATGCTGTTCTGTCCTCCGTGTTATTCCATCATTTTCGGCACTACATAGCAGTTATCGCGGGGCGATGTGTTCTGCTGGAGCTTTTCTGTGGGGAATGACGGCGCGGGAACGTCATCGCGCAGATCCATGTAGCCTATCTCGTTATGGTCTTTCGTGTCGTCGTAGGTTATATCGTATTCCTTTATCGTGTCCATGAGCTCGATTATATCCGTCATCTGAGCGAGCATTTCCTTCTGCTCGTCCTCGGTGAAATTGAGCTTTGACAGTGCGCTGATATGGTCAAGAGTTGCAATATCCATTGTATGCTCCTTTCATATTATACATTATCCATTTTATTATACTATAACCAATAGGATTTTTCAAGTGTTTTTCGCAAAAAACAGGAAAATAAATGTCAAAAAAACAGACCCGCAAAAATCGGGTCTGTCTTCTGGGTACCTCTAAAAACCGCTTTGAAAAGAGAAAATGAGATAGCTGCGTCGGATACAAGGAAAGCCGACGAAGCCGGGCTGGCGCCCGGTTAGGAGGTTTGACGCAGTAGACGGCGTGGATAGCTCTTTTTCTCTCAAAT
>JAGBLA010000176.1 GCA_017635675.1 Ruminiclostridium sp. | reverse complement strand
CCTTTGCTAACATGACTGCTCCTTTCCGTATGCGTTTTCAATCATCATCACTTTATCCTTGCAAGGCTCGTTTCAAGGCGCCTGATGCTCTCGTCCCTGCCGAGTATCTCCATAAGCTCCGTAGCACCGCCGGGTGTTACCGCAAGACCGGAAACGCCTATGCGTACCGCCCACATCACGGCTCCCGCCTTAACGCCCTTTTCTTCGGCTATGCCCTTGAGCAGCTCAAACAGTGTGTCGTTGCTCCAGTCCGTCACGTCTTTCAGCTTCGGCAGCGCGTACTCTATGATCTCCGCGCACTGCTCCACCGTAGTCTTGTTCTTCTTGTTCACGAAAAGCGCTGTGTCATAATCCGGCAAGCCTTTCACGAACTCCGCCTTTTCGTTCACTTCGGGAAAGATCGAGATACGGGTCTGTATCAGCTTCGCAAGCTTTTCGTTATTAGCGAAAGCCGCGTATTCCTCGGTGTAGTAGGGCTTCGCCTTTGCCATGAACTCGTCCAGCGGCATTTCCTTGATGTAGTGACTGTTGAACCAGAGAAGCTTCTCGTAATCGAACACTGCGGGGGATTTGCTTATACCGTCTATCGAAAATATCTTTGCAAGCTCGTCTATCGTGAAGAATTCCTCATTGGTGTCCTTCGGGCACCAGCCGGTGAATGCCATGTAGTTGATTATCGCCTGCGGGAGATAGCCGGTCTTTACCAGTTCCTGGAAGCTCACCGAGCCGTGGCGTTTGGAAAGCTTGCTGACATTCCCGTCTGCGTCCTTGCCCATGAGCAGGGGCAGGTGGCAGTACACCGGACGCTCCCAGCCGAACGCGTCATACAGCAGCACATACTTCGGTGTGGAAGTGAGATATTCACTGCCGCGGACAACGTGTGTCACACCCATGAGGTGATCGTCGATGACGTGGCAGAAATTGTATGTCGGGAAGCCGTCGGCTTTTATGAGTATCTGATCCTGAAGCTCGGAGTTCTCGATCTCGATGTGACCGAAAACGCTGTCGTCGTAGCCGGTGCTTCCTTCAAGCGGCATTTTCTGACGGATAACGAAAGGCTTGCCCTCCGCTAAGTTCTTCTCGACTTCCTCTTTCGGCAGGTCGCGGCAATGGCGGTCATAGCCTGCGCCGAGGTCGCCGTCCTCGTGGAGTTTTTCAAGGCGCTCCTTCGAGCAGAAGCAGTAGTACGCGCCGCCCTTTTCCACAAGTTCCTTCGCGTACTTCATATAAATGTCCTTACGTTCGCTCTGGATATACGGACCGTTGGGTCCTCCCACATCGGGACCCTCATCGTGGGTAATTCCGGTCATTTCGAGAGTGCTGTAGATAACATCGACTGCACCCTCCACAAGGCGCTCCTGATCGGTGTCCTCAATACGGAGTATGAATTTTCCGTTGTTTGCGCGGGCGAGCAGGAACGCGTACAGCGCGGTACGCAGGTTTCCTATGTGCATAAAGCCGGTGGGACTCGGCGCGAATCGTGTTACAAAGCTGTCAGCCATTTTTACTGTTCCTTTCAGTGCCTGATTGTGTAT
>JAGBLA010000175.1 GCA_017635675.1 Ruminiclostridium sp. | reverse complement strand
TCCACTTTATGCCGCTTTGTATGCGCGCGTCCTGCGCGCTTTTGGCGGCAATACCACGGCTTCCTGCCGTGACCGTCTACTGCGTCAAACCTCCTAACCGGGCGTCAGCCCGGCTTCGTCGGCTTTCCTTGTATCCGACGCAGCTATCTCATTTTCTCTTTTCAAAGCGGTTTTTAGAGGTACCCTTATTTTTCGTCATCGGGAGAGTAAACCGCATAACTGTCCTTGCTGCCGGCTTTTACACGTCGGAGTGCTCTGTCGGCGCAGCGGAAAAGGGTGTTGTAATCTCTTCCCGAATATGGGTATATGGCAACACCTACGCTGGCGGAGATAGCGACCTGTTTATTCTTTGCGGAATATGTGGCGCGTATCTGTTCGCAGATAGATCTTGCTTTGCTTTCTATGATGTTCATGCCGACGGTGCGCGCTTTGGAGGAAAGGTGCAGGAACGCGGCAAATTCGTCACCGCCTATTCTTCCCACGAAATCCTTGTCGCTGAACACGATGCAGAGTTTCTTGGCTACGTCCGCGAGCACCTGGTCTCCTGTGGCGTGTCCGAGGTCGTCGTTTACGATACGGAAACTGTCGATGTCTATTATGTAGATAGCAAACAGGTCGCTGTCGGACGCTGACCTTAACATTGCTGTGACATTATTGTAAAACGCGGCTTTGCAGTATATGCCGGTTACGGGGTCTGTATCGTTGCCCGAATTGAGAAGGGCTTCGCGGTTCATAATGTCATCAGCGTTGATAAGGCTTCCTATGAAACGGGTAGGGGAGCCGTCATGCGCGCGTACTACCGTACCCTTCATACGGAACCAGCTGTATGTGCCGTCGGTGCAAAGGTAGCGGAATTCGCCCCGCACAGAGGTGTGATCTGTAAATGCAAGCTCCTCCACCAGGCGGCGCACTTCCTTATCTTCCTCATGCACACGCTCTATCATTGCGAGTGTCTCGGCGCGCGAGAAAGTGTTTTTTCCTCTCTTGTCGGTAATGTTGTCGATGCTGCCGTCAAGCGTGAGCTCCTGCTTTTTGTAGTCATAGTCAAAGACAAGATCCTGTGATTCGACAGTCACCAGCTTGAATCGCTCGTTTGAACGCATCATGTCGTTGTAGTTACGCACGAGATACATAAGCGAGAGTGCCATGATAATGAACGCGAATATCACAATGATAAGAAGTATGGCAGTGTCGGCGCGGATAAGAGAAGCCTGTTTACGAAGCTCGGAATTAGGTGTGAACTGCGCGATATATAGACCGAGGGTTTCGACAGGTGCTGTCGTTATCAGGCTCTCTGTCACACCGAAGGTGTATGCTGCAGATGAAGTGCTGCCTTTTGAGGGGCGGGAAACAGATGTATCGGTAAAGATGTTTGTTATTTTCTGAACCTCGTAGGGTGCGTTTTCGGAGACAGCAATGACAGATCCGTCCTTGTCTGCAAGGATACCTGAATTTGCCATTCCCGAGCCTGCGGAGGCGAGAAGTGAGGTGAGAACATCACGCGGAGCTGCTCCGAAAACTGCCCCGGTGATCTTTCCGCTCTGTTTAAGAGGAACTGAGATAAAGTAATAAGCATCTGTGAGAAAGATAACAGTTCCTGACGACATAGTCTCAGCATAATTCTGAGGAGGATAGTCAGCATAAGAAGACCCCGAGTTTGTAAACGCATCGCCGTAAACATTCATAACACCGAGAGCTTCAAATGTGCCGCTGACAGTAAGCTTTTCTGCTGCATTTCGTACAGAATCCGCATCGGACAGGGAAACACTGTCAAGCACCGACAATTCGGAGTTCAGAAGGGCAGTCTGTTCATCGAACGATGATTTGAATACCGCAGCAAGAACAGAGGTGTTCTCGGAAATATATGATATATTGGAATCTTTTATTCTCCCGCCGATACTCGATCCGTACCATGTGAACGCAATGGCAAGGATAAGCAGTGTCGCGATCACGGAGATGACCGCCGGGAGATGACTACTTCTGGTCGGGCGCACGTAGGTTCTCCTTGCTGTTTATACTTATATTAATTATACATATATATCGCTTTAAAGTCAATAGGAGATAGGCAAGTTGAATAATTTTGATAATTATTGCAAATAATAGTTGATAAATATAGTGATATTTTATGCATTTGGTTACAGAATTGTTACAATATGTGGGCGCTTAATGAAAATGCATTAATTGTAATAATAATTTTGAAAAAAGGGTTGACAAATCAACACTTGTGTGATATAATAGTAAAGCGTTCACGGAATGAATATCGCGGAGTGGAGCAGGTGGTAGCTCGTCGGGCTCATAACCCGAAGGTCGTAGGTTCAAGTCCTATCTCCGCAACCAATTCTCAGACCTCGTAAAAGGCTTGGTTAAGCCAATTACGAGGTTTTGCTTTTATCTAAAATAGTGCGGTTGGACATTGTTTGGACATTATTTTTCCGGAATGGACATTTCAGCTTGCCTTTTTCGCTTCATTCGGGTTGGAATTGTATAAGCTGAGAGCGTTCGCAATGATGTTGCTCGTTCTCGCCTGAGCCTCCTGAAACATATGCACATACGTTCCGGTGGTCGTTGAAATGGCGCTATGCCCTAAGTCAGCGGACACGGCAGCAGGATCAACTCCCGAAAAAATTAAAATGGAAGCGTGTAAATGTCTGAGGCTGTGCAAGTCGCAGAAGCGAACGTTATTCCTCTTGCAGAACGCCTTGAACCACTTGTAATGAGTGTTGGGGTGAATAGGCAAACCGTTCCACGTTACAAACAGTCTGTCCGTATCCGTCCACTGATCACCGAGCTGTTCACGCTCCTTTTCCTGCTCCGCTTTGAGGTCTTTGAGAATATTCATCACAACGGGCGGGAACTTGGTGGAACGCTGAGACTTCTTCGTTTTCGTGGTGTCGGTGTAAGTCCCATGTGTTACATTGTAGTTAGATGTTCTGCGAATGCTCACGACGCTGTTATCCCAGTCGATATCCTTCCATTCCAGACCGAGAAGCTCTCCGCGGCGGTATCCTCCGTAAACAGCGAGAACAATGAACGCTCTGTCCTTTGCAGGCTCGTTTTCAAGCAGCGTGAATATCTGCTTTATCTCGTCAAGCGTGTAGATTTCCTTTTCCTTCTTGGGTCCTTTGGGAACGCTCACTTTTTTACAGGGATT
>JAGBLA010000174.1 GCA_017635675.1 Ruminiclostridium sp. | reverse complement strand
TCCACTTTATGCCGCTTTGTATGCGCGCGTCCTGCGCGCTTTTGGCGGCAATACCACGGCTTCCTGCCGTGACCGTCTACTGCGTCAAACCTCCTAACCGGGCGTCAGCCCGGCTTCGTCGGCTTTCCTTGTATCCGACGCGGCTATCTCATTTTCTCTTTTCAAAGCGGTTTTTAGAGGTACCCATATGTTATTTCACAAGGGCAGGTCAACAAAAATCACCGAAAAAACACTTGCGGACAAGAAAAAGTTGTACCAAATCCCCAAAATCGTTATTTCTGCTTTACAACAGCGGGATAATATGATATTATAGTAAAGCAGAGAGCAAAAAGAAAGTGAGGAAAATAAAAATGAAAAGATCTATAAAGACCCGTATTCTCTCGGGACTGACAGCAGCTGCTATGCTTATCGCCTGCGCGGGCTGCGGCAGCGGCAATGCGCAGAGTTCAGGTACGGAAGCGCCCGCAGCAGCAGCCGACGACTCTCTCGATAAGGTCATGAGCGCGAAAAAACTGGTGCTCGGGCTTGACGCGAGCTTCCCGCCCATGGGATTCACGGACGAGAGCAATGAGATAGTAGGTTTCGACATAGATATGGCGCAGGAGGTATGCGACAGGCTCGGAATAGAGCTTGTTAAGCAGCCGATAAACTGGGACAACAAGGAGGAAGACCTTAACCTCGGCAAGATAGACTGCATCTGGAACGGTATGTCTATAAACGCGGCGCGCGCGGAGGCTATGAACCTCTCAGAGCCTTATATGAAGAACGAAATGGTCTTCGTGGTACCCGGCGACAGCGACATCAAGCAGACGGAAGACCTCAAGGGCAGGACGGTCGGCGTTCAGACAGGCTCTACCGCACAGGAGATTCTCGAAGCATGGGAGCTTTACCCCGAGATCACGGAAACTCCGCTTGAGGATAACGTTACGCTGCTCAACCAGATGGAGCTCGGTTTCTCGGACACCGTATTCCTCGATTCCGTAGTGGCTTACTACTTCATCGCGTCAAACAACAAGGATTACCGCGTGCTTCCAGGCAACCTCGAATCCGAGGAATACGCAATAGGCTTCCGCAAGGCAGACCAGGCGCTCCGCGACAAGGTGCAGGAGACACTCAGCGCAATGAAGGCAGACGGAAAGCTTGCCGAGATATCCGAAAAGTGGTTCGGCAGCGACGTAACAACAGTAAAGTAAGATATACCGAGCCGTGATGCAGAAAGTCACGGCTCTGTTTCGGATTTCCGGGAGATACACCAATGACAAACGAACAGATAGGTACCCTTTTCGGGCTGATGCTGCAGTACACCGTTCCCACAATGAAGATATTCGCCTACACGCTGCTGTGGTCGATACCGCTGGGAATGCTGGTGGCACTGCTCAAAATGTGCCGTTTCAAGCCGATTTCATGGCTCACGAACGTATATATCCTTATCATGCGCGGCACTCCGCTGCTGCTGCAGCTTATCGTCGCGCAGTATTCCGTTCCGTATATCATTCGCAGCGACATCTGCCCGGAGTTCATACGGGCGGCTCTGAGCGGTGTGGATATACGCAGCGAGACATACACCTTCAACATGATGATGATAGCCTTCATACTCAACTATGCCGCCTACTTCGCGGAGATATTCCGCGGCGGCATTGAAGCTATACCCCGCGGACAGTACGAGGCTGCCGGCGCTCTCGGTTTCACCCGCACACAGACCTTCTTCCGCATAATCCTGCCGCAGGTGGTGAAACGCGTCGTTCCCGCGAGCTCAAACGAGATAATCACACTCGTGAAAGACACTTCTCTTGCGTCCGCAATACCGTATATGGAGATAATGTACATTGCCAAAAAGCAGGTGCCTACATACGCGTCGCTTCTGCCGCTGTTCATGGCGGGACTTTTCTACTTCGCGTTCGCTATGCTCCTTACGGTGGTGTTCTCCTTTGTCGAGAAGAAGCTCAATTACTATAAATAAGGCGGTGACAGGTCATGGCTATGCTTGAAGTTTCAAATCTTTCCAAGAGCTTCGGTGACCTCACCGTGCTCAGGGACATAAATTTCACAGTGGAAAAAGGCGAGGTCATCGCTGTCATCGGACCCTCCGGAAGCGGAAAGTCCACCCTGCTGCGGTGCATAAATCAGCTCGAAAAGGCTAACGGCGGACAGATAACCGTCTGCGGAACACAGATGATGACTACCGGCGAAAAGGGCAGGGCTGTGTTCGCTGACCCCAAAACTCTGCGCGAGATACGGCTCAAGACCGGGCTCGTGTTCCAGAATTTCAATCTTTTCCCGCACATGACGGTACTGCGGAATATAACGGAGGCTCCAAGCGTTGTGCTGCACAAAAGCAAGGCTGAGTCAAAGGAAAAGGCTATGGAGCTGCTGAAAAAAATGGGGCTTGAAACCAAAGCTAACGCATACCCCTGTGAGCTTTCCGGCGGTCAGCAGCAGCGTGTGTCTATCGCACGTGCTCTTGCCCTCGACCCGGAGATACTTTTCTTCGACGAGCCTACCTCGGCGCTTGACCCCGAACTTACAGGCGAGATACTCAAAGTCATCAAGGAGCTTGCGAACGAGGGCATGACCATGGTCATAGTCACCCACGAAATGGCGTTCGCCCACGACGTTGCGGACAAGGTGGTGTTCATGGAGGGCGGCTATATCGTAGATGAAGGCACTCCCGAGCACCTGTTCGGAGATGACGCTTCCGACCGCGTAAAGCAGTTCCTCAGCAGATTCAATAATTTCGGAGCGTGAAAACATGATAGAAACGGTCTATATAGATACTATCGACGGGATAATGAAGATGATATCAGAACAGAAGTTCAACGAGGATATCGGCAGACTGCGAAGCCCGTATCTTTACCGCGGTATGCCGGACGCAAAGTATCGGCTCACCACAAGTCTGCGGCTCAACTGCAAGCACCTGCACAAGGAGCTTGAGCCGTCGGTGCTTCGCAATTTCAGCAAATACGCCTGCATCGAGGATCCCACCATAAGCAACTCGGTGTGGAAGCAAATGATGATAGGTCAGCACCACGGGCTTCCCACAAGACTTCTCGACTGGACATACTCCCCGCTCATCGCGCTGCACTTTGCCAATACCGAGACCAACTTCGACAAGCTTGAAAAGCGGGACTGCGTGATATGGCGGCTCGATATGCAGGCGGCAAACGAGAACCTTCCGAGCCGTTACAGGGACGCGCTGCGCAAGCGGCGCTCTTTCGTATTCTCGGTCGATGCGCTCACCTCGGTAGTTGACAGCATAGAACAGTACGACATCGACATGGGCTCGGAGGCGTTCGTGAACATCGAGCCGCCCTCGGTGGATCAGCGTATCATCAACCAATACTCGTTCTTCTCCATAATCCCCTCGGGAATAGAGGATATAGAGGACTTCCTCGAAAAGCACACCCGACACACCATGCGCTATGTGATAAGCAAGGATATCCGCTGGGACACACGCGATATGCTCGATCAGTTCAATATAAGCGAGCGCATAATGTACCCGGGGCTCGACGGACTTTCACGGTCGCTCGCGAGACACTATTTCGTCCGCGGCGGCGGCATGACCGAAAAATGATATACACGGAGCGTTGACAATGAAGATTACACTCGATCATCTTACCAAACAATTCCCGAACCGCAACAAAAAGCAGGGCGGTTTCGTCACGGCAGTTGACGACTTCTGCTTTGAGATACCCGACGGGAAGCTGATAGGTCTGCTGGGACCTTCGGGCTGCGGAAAAAGCACCGCGCTCAATCTTATCTCTGGGCTTGAGACGCCCACATCGGGAAAGATACTTTTCGACGGCGAGGACGTGACGGAGATGCCGCCCGAGGAGCGCGGGATAGGGCTCGTATTCCAGAGCTACGCGCTTTACCCGCACCTTACGGTGCTGCAGAACATCATGTTCCCTCTCGGCAACCTGCGGGGCGCAAAAAAGCTCTCAAAGGAGCAGATGAAAGTCCGAGCCGTTGAAGCTGCCGAGCTCGTGCAGATAGACGGACTGCTCGAACGCAGACCAAGCGAGCTTTCGGGCGGTCAGCAGCAGCGTGTCGCTATCGCAAGAGCTCTGGTAAAGACCCCGAGAGTGCTGCTGCTGGACGAGCCGCTTTCCAACCTCGATGCGAGACTAAGGCTCCAGACCCGTGAGGAAATACGCCGTATCCAGCGCGAGACAGGCGTTACCACCATTTTCGTTACCCACGACCAGGAGGAAGCCATGAGCATAACCGACCTTATCGTGGTGATGAAGGACGGCAAGGTAAGACAGATAGACAAGCCGCAGAGCGTTTACGATGACCCGAAGAGCCTTTTCGTGGCGAAATTCCTCGGGACGCCGGCAGTGAACGTTTTCGTGGGGTCGGTGAAGCACGGAAAGATACACATAGGCGACGACGCGGTGCTCAAAGTCAAGGGAATAGAGAATATGCAGGTATATGTCGCTGTACGTCCCGAGGGGTTCATTCCCGATGAGAACGGCGGTCTTAAATGCAAGCTTAAAGGCGTGGAGGTCATGGGGCGCGATACAAGCATAATCTCCGAGCACTACGCTTTCGAGGGAAATTCGATACGCGCCGTGGTGAACTCGGAGGACGCTCCCGACCGCGACAGCGGCGAGATACGGTTCAGCATTAAGCCGAACAAGGTATATCTGTTCGACCGCAAGACCGAAGAACGCGTGTACTTCGAGACCTTTGACGAGTGAGGTGACGGCATGAAAAACAATGGTTTCAAGGCATGGCTGTACCTGCTCCCGTCGGTGCTGTTCCTCGGGGCGTTCATGCTGTACCCGCTGGCGGACGTGCTTATCTACTCCTTTGAGGAGGGATATAACTCCGCGTCACAGACATACTTCGGGACAGGTATCTACAACTATGAATACGTGCTGCACGATCCGTACTTCATTCAGGCACTCAAAAACACGTTCCTTATGGTCATAATAACAGTGCCGATTTCGACAGGGTTCGCCCTGCTGATATCGCTGGCGCTCAGCTCCGTGAAAAAGCTCAGGGGGCTTTTCCAGACCGTTTATTTCCTGCCGTATGTGACCAACACCCTTGCCGTGGGTCTTGTGTTCATGATACTCTTCAAGAAGACCGCCTATTCGGAGGGTCTTGTGAACGCGCTCATTACCGCTTTCGGCGGCGAGAGCGTGGATTTCATAGACGGACCGTACTGGGCGAAGATGTTCGTGCTGTGTTTCTATACTATATGGATAGTGCTGCCGTTCAAGATACTCATTCTCACAAGCGCTCTCGCCTCTGTCAATGACACCTACTACAAGGCGGCGCGCATAGACGGCACTCCGAAATGGAGAGTTTTCACGAAGATAACTCTGCCGATGATATCTCCCATGATATTCTACCTCGTGATAACGGGCTTCATCGGAGCGTTCAAGGCGTACAGCGACTCTGTGGCGCTATTCGGCACCGACCTCAACGCGGCAGGTATGAACACTATCGTTGGCTACATCTATGATATGCTCTACGGCGACAGCGGCGGATACCCGTCCTACGCGTCCGCGGCTGCGATAATACTGTTCATCATCGTTCTTACGATAACCGTTATTAATCTGCTCATCAGCAGAAAGGCAAAGACATGAAAGCTAAAAAACACATTTTCGCGATAATCATATACATCTTCCTGTCGGTGTGGGCGGTAATGGTCATTTTCCCGTTCTACTGGATGCTGCTCACGTCGGTCAAGAGCTACGGCGACTATAACTCGGAGTATATCCCCGCGTTCTTCACCCTCTCCCCTACCCTCGAAAACTTCGCCGAGGCGTTCACCGCCGTGTCGCTGGGGCAGTATTTCGTCAATACGCTTATATTCACGCTGCTTACCACCGCGCTGATGCTGGCAGTCACGATACCCGCCGCGTTCGCGTTCTCGCGGCTCGAATTCCGCGGCAGAGACGCACTGTTCACGCTGTATCTCGCGCTTATGATGATACCGAACGAGCTTGTCATAATCACAAACTTCCGCACCATAACCGACATGGGGCTTCGCAACACTTACAGCGGTCTTATCCTTCCGTCAATTACCTCGGTGTTCTTTATATACCTGCTCAAAGAAAACTTCGAGCAGATACCCGACGAGCTTTACAAGGCGGCAAAGGTAGATGGAACGAGCGACTTCAAGTACATGATGAGGGTCATGGTGCCTATATGCAAGCCCACCATTATCACCATTACCGTGCTGAAGGTCATAGAATGCTGGAATTCCTACATCTGGCCGAGGCTCATAACCGATGACGAGGCGTACTTCCTCGTGTCCAACGGTATCCAGGAAATACGCGAGAACGGTTTCGGACGTGAGAATATCCCCGCCATGATGGCTGCCGTGACAGTTATATCGCTGCCGCTCATAGTGCTGTTCATCGTCTTCCGCAAGAAGATAATGGAGGGCGTTTCGAGAGGAGGTACGAAGGGTTGAGAAAACAATTCCGTATCATTTCCGCGGCGCTTGCGGGTATTACGGCACTGGGCGCGCTCACGGGCTGCCACGGCTCACGCAAAACGAGCGAGTTTATCGTGCCCGAGACATTCGACGCTTCCTCGCCAATGACTGTCACGTTCTGGGCGAAAAATGACACAAACCGCACACAGACAGATATTTACCGCAAGGCAGTATCGGATTTCGAGGAATTCTACCCGAACATCACCGTTGACCTGCGGCTCTACACCGACTACGGAACCATTTACAACGACGTCATAACCAATATTCCCACCAAGACCACACCCAACGTCTGCATCACCTACCCCGACCACATCGCCACTTATATGACAGGCGAAAACACCGTAGTGCCGCTCGACGCGCTTATGTACGACCCCGAATACGGGCTTGGCGGCATCGGCGTGCGCTTTGACGCTCCGACCGCGGACGAGATATATACGAAATACCTCGATGAATGTACACTCGGCGGGCAGCATTATGCGCTGCCGTTCATGCGCTCAACGGAAGCCTGCTACATCAACAAGACAATGGTGGAGCAGCTCGGCTATACTATCCCCGACGAGCTTACATGGGATTTCATCTGGGAGGTGAGCGACAAGGCTGCCGAAAAGGGCGCGGACGGCATATACCCTGTCAACGGGCAGAATGTGATGATACCGTTCATATACAAGTCCACCGACAACATGATGATACAGATGCTGAAACAGCTCGGTGCGGGCTACTCGGACAGCACAGGCAGCATCGCGCTGTTCAATGACGACACGCGGAACATACTCCGCACCGTGTCGGAGCACGTAAAACGCGGCGCGTTCTCGACCTTCAAGATATCAAGCTACCCCGGCAATTTCCTCAACGCGGGGCAGTGCATCTTCGCTATCGACTCCACCGCGGGCGCAACATGGATGGGAAGCAAGGCAAATCACCAGGATATCGACGAGGACGCACTTGTGGATTTCGAAATAGCGGTAAAGCCTATACCGCAGTTTGACCCCGCGCACCCGCAGATGATATCACAGGGACCCTCGGTGTGCATCTTCAACAAGGACGACCCGCAGGAAGTCCTCGCGTCATGGCTGTTCCTACAGTTCCTGCTCACCAACAATGTGCAGATACACTACTCCGAGACCGAAGGGTATATCCCCGTCACCACAAAGGCGAGAGAAAGCGACGAATACCGCGAATACCTGTCGCTCAGCGGCACCGACAATGACCTGCACTACGCTGTGAAGATAAGCGCGGCGCAGCTCTTGCTGGATAACATCGACAACACGTTCATAACTCCCGTATTCAACGGCTCCGCGTCACTTCGCGACGCGTCCGGACAGCTCATAGAGGCTACCGCCAAATCTACACGGCGCAAGGAGACTATCGACGACGCATACTTCGACAAGCTTTTCAAGGACACGGCATCGCTGTACCGCCTTGACAGCATTTCAGCCGACGGCAGAGCCGAGCTCGGTGAGCTGCCGACGGAATCAAAGGCTCTGATAACAGCTCTTATCTGCGTATGGGTGCTTATCGGCATCTATGCCGCGGTAAAAACCGTAAAGCGCCGAAAGAGTAGTCATAATAAACAAAGCTGATTATAAAAAACGCCGAAAAGTACAGGGGATATGCAATTCCCGTTGACCTTTCGGCATATTTATGTTATAATCAAATTTACGGAGCTGCTCCGGAATACCATATAAAGGGAAGGAACCTATGTCAGCCAGATCAGTTTTGCCGGATAACAAAACCAAAACTATACTTATATCAATTGCCGCAGTCATCGTACTGTTCATCGGCGTGTTGATCTATCTCGCGGTCAAGGCAAACGAGGACAACAAGATAGCCGCCCTCAAATACAATTTCAACAAATACTATCCCTCTACATACAACACCGTGGAGGAGCTCGACCCGGACGCGGACTACGACGGCGACGGCATCAACAACTCCTCGGAAAAGGAAACCAAGACCCGGATAGTTTCCGCGGACTCGGATAATGACGGTCTTATCGACGCCGATGAAACAAATTACGGCACAGACCCGCTCAATGCCGACTCCGACGGCGACGGCATCAAGGACGGTGTGGAGGTGAGAGCTCACCTTGACCCCCTCTCACTGATATCCGACGGTCACACAAAGGACGAGGAACGCACATTTATCCGCTATATGCAGCTTGACGAGGCTAATGTCACCGTCATGGGAAAAGCGCATATATACGCGGCGACGCTCGACAAGCTCACACTGAACGCTGTGGCTTCAAACGCCGGTGCTATCTCGGCACCGTACGAATTCCACTGCGACGGAGAATTCGACAGCGCCGAGCTTACGCTCAACTTCAACGCGGTCTATGCTAAGGCGGCGGGCTACACACAGGAAAATATCCGGATCTACAAGTTCGACCCGTACCTCAAGAAGTACAATACCGTGGGCGGCAGTATCGACGTCAGCAAGGGCGTGGCAACCGTTGAGATGAAGGAAAACGGCGTTTATCTGCTCGGCGCGGAGAACATTATCCACGATGCCGCCGAGGCTTACGGCAGCGAATTGATGAATGTCCACATACTTATCGACAACTCCGGCTCCATGTACCCGAAATCCTATCAGTCCACCTCGAAGGAGAACGATGTGGAGTTCAAGCGGCTCGCGTTCGCCAAGAACTTCGTTACCGCGCTTGACAACTCGGTGAAGTTCTCGATATCGGTGTTCACCTATGAATTCAGAAACCTTATAGAGTTTACCGCGGATAAATCAAGGATCCTGCCCGCCATAAGCAGCATAAAGCAGCTCGGACCGGGCTTTGACGGCACAAGCGTGGAACGCGCCGCTATGCTCGGACTTGAAAGCTTCGGTGAGGACACAAGAAGTGAAAGGAACATCATCATCCTTCTCACAGACGGAATTTCTACCGACGCCGCAGGATTCAAGGTGTCGGATATAGTATCTACCGCAAAGGGAAAGAACGTCACTATCATGACTATCGGATTGGGCGACGAGGTAGATACCGAGCTTCTCGCGGAAATCGCGAACTCCACCGGCGGCAGCTACTACCCCATTTCAGAGGCGAGCGTGCTTGAAGGTCTCTACTCGACTATGATAGCGTCCATGGAGGACGACATCGTAGATGATGACTTTGACGGCACCCCAGACAGCTACACCCTGTTCGATACGGGATTTGACCCGGATGTCAACGGATTCAGCTTCCAGAACTTCAAATCAAAGACCAACGGAACTCTTGATTTCGGTATGGTAACGCTCGCAAGAGACTGGTTCCGCGGAAATGTGAGAAAAGCGCTCGGAAACGCAGATTCCGAGATGTCATATACTTTCGAGGGGACTACCATATCTACCACCGAGCCGCTCAGAAAAGTCATGCTGCAGCTTATGCAGGAGCCGTGGATCCGCCCGGACGATTATCTCAACTTCCTCAGCGGAGGCAAGGTGCTCAAAGTAAGATCGGAAGACGCTGCCGCGTCACAGGAAAAGGGCTGGGTCAAGAGCGAGATACCCTACACCGACGCAGGCACAGACTGGGAAAAGGCAGAAATACTCGTTCCGAACCATACAGCCTCCACTATCCGCACAAAATACAGCGAGAACGACTACGCGATGCTGCGCGCGATACACTACTATGAGCTAAGCCGCAATTCCGGCGAGAGTTTCAGCCTAAGCAGCGAAGCCCAGCTCCTTCGGGTCAAGAGCATTCTCGCTACAGGTACCCCTATCGTCACAAAGATAATCTGGCAGGACGAGAACGGCAGCGTATGCTCGCGGTTCGTGCTTATGACCATGCTGCGCCGTGACCTTGAAAATCCCAATATATTCAAGATAAAGGTCTATGATGTGAATTCAAAGTTCATCAGCACCATAATCGTAAACCGCACTATCCGCGTGAACGGTCCCGGGGACAGAGACTTCACCTACACCGCAAACTGGGACAACAAGCAGGTGGCACTCTCATGCTGGCTCACCGAGGTATCATAAAAACTATATGACCGAATTACTCCGGCTGATATCCGTCAGTCGGAGTTTTTTTGCCCTTTCCATGAACCTTATACAATAATTTAAGGTTGACTTAAGGTACGTATATTATAATTATACTGTCAAAAGGTATGAACGGCAGAAAGGAGTGCGTAAAAATGCGTGTACTTATAGTCGAGGACGAGAAAAAGCTTGCCGACGCTCTTGTGCAGATATTCAACAGGAACAGAATAGCGGCTGATGTGTCATACAACGGGACGGACGGGCATGACAACGCTCTTTCGGGGATCTATGACGTTATTGTGCTGGACATTATGCTGCCCGGAATGAACGGGATAGAGATACTGTCGGACATACGCGGGAAGGGACTGACTACTCCCGTGATACTGCTTACTGCGAAGGACGATGTTGCCGATAAGGTGAAAGGTCTTGACATCGGCGCCGATGACTACCTCACCAAGCCCTTTGCTACCGAGGAGCTTCTCGCAAGGATACGCGCTCTCGCACGGCGAAGCACAGCGGAGCTCGTTTGCAGCAGCACTGTATCATTCAGCGACCTGTCGCTGGAGATTTCCACCTACACCCTGTCCTGCGGGAGCAGCTCAGTCAGGCTCGGGCTGAAGGAATTCTCGCTTATGGAAATGCTTATCCGCAACGGCGAGCGGGTACTCACAAAGGAAAACCTGATAGTTAAGATATGGGGGTACGATTCCGACGCGGAATACAACAATGTTGAGGTGTATATCTCGTTTCTGCGCAAAAAGCTCGGCTATATACGGTCGTGCGTGTCCATAAAGACCCTGCGCGGCGTCGGGTACAGCCTTGAAGTGAAGTGAGGCGGTATTATGATAAAAAAACTCAGGATACGCATAACCGTTGTTATCATGGCGGGACTGACTATACTTATAACTGCGGTAGTCTCGGGAATTTACATCTTCATGCAGCGCTCGGAAACGGAGGAAACAGACAAGGTGGTGAACTCCGCCGTGAGCGCGCTTAACCGCGAGGATTCGGAGAAAAAAGACAAGGATAAGCTCCAGCCGCCGGAAAGCTCGGACAGCTCAAAGCGCAGCGATCCCGGCTCACAGCGCGAACGCAGGATAAGCCTGTCCTCGCGAAGCTGGATATCGGTGCTTATATCCTCCGACGGTAAGGCTAAGGAAATAACGTACAGCAATCCGTACAGCAAGCCCGACAGCGATGAGGAGATATTCGAGGCTGCCGAGAATATAGTCTCGCAGAACAGTGACGAAGGCTATGTGCGGCTCTCCGATATTTCATACAGATACTTCATCAGAAAGTCGGGCAGCAGAACAAGAGCTCTGTTCATCGACCGCACAAATCAGCTCGAAACTATGCAGCGCCTTCTGTTCGTGCTTATAGCCGTGGGGATAGGCACTCTGATACTGCTGTTTCCCATAAGCGTTGTTATTTCGGGCTGGATAGTAAAGCCTATCTCAAAAGCGTGGAAAAGCCAGAAGGAATTCTTCGCCAACGCTTCACACGAACTAAAAACTCCGCTCACCGTTATCTCCGCAAATCTCGATGTAATAACCTCGGAGCCCGACAAGACCGCCGCGGAACAGGAAAAATGGTTTGAATACATCAAGTCCGAGACGGTAAGAATGTCAAAGCTCATCACACAAATGCTGTATCTTTCAAAGGAGGACAGAGAGGATCCGGGTCTGATAATGTCGGAGCTCGATGCTTCGGGGCTTTTTGAGGGTGTCTGCCTGTCAATAGAAGCTCTTGCCTTCGAGAACGGTCACGAGCTCGTGACGGACATTGAGCCCGGCATCACCGCCAAAGGCGACAGAGAGACCATTATCCGCCTTGCCAATATTCTGATAGATAACGCCATAAACCATTCCCTGCCGGGCGGTGATGTCCGCGTGAGCTTTCACAGGAATAAGAACAGATTTGTGTTCTCCGTGACAAACAAGGGCGAGTATATCCCGCCTGAGGAGCTTTCAAGGCTCTTCGACAGATTTTACAGGACCGACAAGTCAAGAAACAAAGCTACCGGCGGCTTCGGACTGGGACTTTCGATAGCAAAGGCGATAGCGGAAAAGCACAGGGGAACTCTCAACGCGTCATGCGCGGCGGACGGGACGACTACATTCACATTCACATGGCATAATTTCTGAAAATTTCATATTTTTCGCTGCTCTTAAAGATTATTTTAAGGATAACGTGTTATTATAAGCTCACAAAAGCAAGATACATTGCTTAAATAATGAAAGGAAAGTGGTAAAAATGAAAACATCAATGAAACTCACGGCTTGCCTTTGCGCAGTTCTTATGTCAATGTCCGCAGTGACTGCGGTATGCGCGGCTGATACCGCTGCGGCTGAACAGCCCGCAGTAACGGCAGATGCCGACAGCAAGGCTCCGAAGGCAAAGAATGTCAAGGTTGGAAAGGTCACTGCCGTGAACGGCAGCGAGATAACCGTTTCACTGGGCGAATTTGCAGCAAAACAGACCGACGCTTCCGCGGAAAAGAAGGAAAAGCCCGCTAAGACCAAGTCCTCTTCCTCCGACACGGCATCAGCCGAGAGCGGCACAGAGACTTCCAAAAAACAGAAGCCTGCAGGCAAATCAAAGGTAAAGTCCTCTGACAGTACCGCGGCAGCTTCCGAGGCTGCGGCTTCCGAAAACAGCACCGACACAGCCAAGCAGAAACCCGCAGGCAAAAAGGGCGGCAAGCACAAGGGCGGTATGCGCGGTGAATTCACCGAGAGCGGCAGCACTCTGACTATCACTGTAACCGACAGCATCAAGCTGAAAAACAAGGGTCAGACAGTCTCCGTATCCGATATAAGCGTCGGAGACCTTCTTATTCTTGATTACAGCGACAGCGGCGAGCTCACAGGCATAAACGTCACAAAGGCTCAGACCGAAAAGACAAAGCCCGAAAACGGCACAAAGACCAAGGGTACCCGCAAAACTAAGACAACCGCCGCAGAACAGTCAGTCTCCGCGTAAGAACGCATTAACCGAATAATCACAGGCAGCCTGCTCCATTCCCGGAGCGGGCTGCCTCGTTTTTAGAATAATTACGGCAAGACACAGACAGGATTTGACATACGAGATGAATAATGCTATAATTGTATTAATAACTGCTGTTTTCGGAATTTTTCCTGTGTTAAAAAAGGGAGGACAGTACGCACAATGATAATCAATACAGGTATGCGAACGGATATTCCTGCCTTCTATTCGCAATGGTTCATGAACAGGATACGGGCAGGCTTTGTGCTGGTCAGAAATCCGTACTCTCCCGACCGTATCACACGCTATGAACTTGATCCCGATGTTGTGGACTGTATTGCCTTTTGTACAAAGAACCCTGAACCTATGCTTAAGCATCTTGACGAGCTTAAAGCCTATCATCAGTATTGGTTCGTTACAATAACCCCATACGGCAGAGATATTGAGCCGAATGTCCCGCCGAAAGAAAAGGTAATGCAGGACTTTATCAGGCTTTCGGATAAGCTCGGAGTGAACTGCGTGGGTTGGAGGTACGATCCGATACTCATTGACAGCACCTACACAACGGAACGGCATATCAGCGACTTTGAGCTGATGTGCGAAACTCTTTCGGGATATACAAAGGTCTGTGTTATCAGCTTTATTGACCTGTACGAGAAGGTAAAGCGAAACTTTCCCCGTGCTCGGACAGTTTCGCCGCAGGAGCGTATCACTATCGGCAGGACATTCGCGGATATAGGCAGGCGGTACGGTATCACGATCAAAGCCTGTGCCGAGGGAACAGATCTCGCGCAGTTCGGAGTGGACTGTGCAGGCTGTATGACAAAGCAGACCTTTGAAGCTGCTGTCGGCAGCAACCTGAACGTACCGAAGAAGAAATCGCAGAGAGCCGAATGTGCCTGTGTTCTCGGAACGGACATAGGTGCGTACGACACCTGCGGACACCTCTGCCGATATTGCTACGCTAACTATAACCACGAGAATGTCAGACGGAATATGAAGCTTCATGATCCCGAATCGCCATTTCTTGTGGGCGGTCTGCAGGAGGGAGAGGTCATACATCGGGCAAGTCAGGAAAGCTGGATAGACGCACAGCTTTCGCTGTTTTAGGACTGCAATACCGTTCGGGAAAAGGAGAATGCTGTATGATAAGTATTATTGACAGGTTCCCGTATTATCCTACCCGAAGATCACTGGACAGCGCGATAGCAATAATCGAGAGCGCAGACGCGCTGCTTGGCAGGAACGCAAGTGTTACTGATTCCCACAAGGTTTTCAAGCCTATGCTCGTTCCGGCACTTATATGCACAATAGCCTGCATTGCCGCTGCGGTATGTCTCGCTTTATTTATCCACCCTGCCGCGGGGACAGCTGCTGCCGTTGTATCGGCCTATATCGGGATACGGATAAGGAACAAGAGACTTCATCTGCAAAGAATAATCGTATATGACCGCGCGGTCGAACGGCACGTTTATATTTCGCAGGTGCTCAGCGGAGAAATGAAAGGCACCCTGAAAGAAAGGTATGAAAAGGCGCTCGGAAATGACGATCCCGAAACAAGAAAAGCCGAGCTTGAAAAAGCAGACAGCAGGCTGAATGAGATCATTGAGCTGCTCGTGCATGATATCGTCCGTAAGTGACGAACGGTATTCCGAGACAGCAGAAACTGATTTATTACTCACAATGAAAGGAAGTCATACTATGGCTGACAGGTCAGCAAGGCAATCAAATGTGGAACTGCTGCGAATTTTCGCGGCGTGCGGAGTTATCATACTCCACTACAACAATCCGCTTTTAGGCGGCGGATTTGATCTGGTAACAGATATTGGAGCAGAAGAATGTATTCGGTATAGAAATAACGGTCTGTCAGAAGATCCGATCACGAAACCGCGGCTGCACATCTTTTACGATGCGCAGCCGCGGTCAATATTATCCCATGACAACAGTGGCGATATATTCCATATCATTTTCACACGGTATATCAGGATCGGCAAGCACAAACGCTGATTTTTTGCCGGTCTCCTCTCACCCTCCATTATCCTCTGTGCAGAATAAAACGTTAATGCTGTGACACGAGCGATTCAACAAGCACCCGTTTCTGATACAGTACACACCCGCCCTCGTGGTCGTCAAGCAGGATATCTCCGTCGCGAAGCGCCGTGAACAGCGGAGATGATATAGCCTCACAAAGCGACGTATCCTTCACACTTATGTCGGAATACGGCGAGAACGGACACGGCTCCGCGCCGCCATGGGAGTTGATATGAAAGAATCCGCGTCCTGCCGCAAAGCAGCCGCCGGAGCTCTTCTCGTCCCCGGGGAACGACACATACATCATCTCTGAATTTCCGGCTCTGAGCCGCTCTGTTGCCCTGTCAAGTATCTCACGTTCTCTGTCGCGGGGGGCGAGCTCCCGACTTTCGTCGGTAACAGGGACATATTCAACAAATATCACCGCCTTGCAGCCGAGCTTTTCAAGCTCGCCGAGGAATCTGTCGGAGGAGACCTCCTCCGCGTTCTCCGTGGTAACGGTAACAGACGCTCCGAAAACAAGTCCGCGTCTTTTCAGCTCGGTCATATTGGCGATAAGCCTGTCATAAATGCCGCTGCCGCGTCTTGCGTCGGTGACATCTTTCCCGCCCTCAATGCTCATTATAGGGATAAGGTTGCGGCACTTGTCGAAAAGCTCAAAATACCGTTCGCTGATGAATGTGCCGTTGGTGAAAACAGGAAACAGTATGTTCTGCTTTTTTCCCGCGGTTTCGATTATATCACGGCGTATCGTGGGTTCACCGCCCGCGAGGATAATGAAGCTTATCCCGAGCTCATCGGCTTCGCCGAATATCCTCAGCCACTCCGCGCTCGAAAGCTGCTCCACAGGCTCAGTGTCCGTGGTGGATTCATTGCAGCGTGAGTAACACCCTGCACAGTGCAGATTACAGCTGCTGGTGATGCTTGCTATCAGGAACGACGGGATATGAAGCCCCTGCTTTTCGGCAGCGATACGTTTCTTTGACGCAGCTTTGCTTGCAGCCGCAAATTTCAGCATGAACGCGCTTTCTTTCGGATTTTTCAGAGAGGCACGAAGCGCGTCCGCGACCACACGCTCCACGCCCTCGACAAGATACTCCTGCAGATCGAAACTATCCCTCATTATTTATCACCTGTTACTTTTCGCTCAAACTCCCTGACTGCCTGTTATTTATCAAACTGTGCCGAAGCTTCCTTCAGAAGCTCGATTATGGGAAGGTGCTGCGGGCATACCCCTTCGCACTGCCCGCAGGCTATACAGTCAGCCGCCCGGGAAACAGGCGCTATATGACTGTTGTAGTAGTTGTTCGCTCTCCAGCCCTCATTATAGATCCTGACCGTGTTGACAAGGCTGAAAATGTCGGGGATCTGTATCTTCATGGGGCAGCCGTCACAGCAGTACCGACAGGCAGTGCAGCCTATGGTCGGTGTTCCGAGCATTATGTCACGCGCCTGCTTTATCACAGCCTGTTCGCTGTCGGAGAGCGGCTTGAAATCTGTAAATGTGGCAATGTTATCGGTCATTTGTCCGATATCCGACATTCCTGAGAGTATGGTCATAATTCCTGGCAGCGAGCCCACGAACCGCAGCGCCCATGATGCAGCAGACGCTCCCGGTCTCGCGGCGGAGAACAGCTTCTTCACCTCGGGGACGGGATCTGCCAGTGAACCGCCCTTGACAGGCTCCATAACAACTATCGGTATGCCGCGCTCGCGCAGTATCTTATACAGCCTTCCCGACTCGATAACGGGATTGTCCCAGTCGGAATAGTTGAGCTGTATCTGCACAAACTCGACCTGCGGGTGGTCGTCAAGCACCTTTTCAAGCAGCTCCGACGAACCGTGGAAGGAAAAACCGAAATGCTTTATCTTTCCCTCCCGCTTTTTTTCCAGTCCCCACTCAAAGCAGCCAAATCTCTCGTATGTATCGTAATTGCCGCCCTCCTCTATCGAGTGCAGCAGGTAAAAGTCGAAATAGTCAACTCCCGCGCGTTCGCACTGCTCGTTGAATATCCTGTCACGGTCAGCGGCGTTCTTTATCTGCCAGGCAGGAAGTTTTGTGGCAAGGTAAAAGCTGTCGCGAGGATAGCGTTTCACAATACATTCACGCGCAGCGACCTCCGACTTACCGCCGTGATATACATAGGCGGTATCGAAGTAATTCAACCCTGACGACATATACCTGTCCACCATATCACATACCGCGCTGCGGTCAATTTCTCCGTTCTTCTCCGGAAGTCTCATAAGACCGAAACCAAGCTTCGGCATTTTTGATACATCTACTGTCATATTTCCTCCTAATGGTTTTTTAGAGGTACCCTTATATAAGATATCCGTTTTAATGATAAATCCTCTGTATTAATTATATTTTATAATGATGCTCCTGTCAACCGGTTTGAGACCTATTTATGTGAAATATTTGTGAAATAGTAAGGACATATTGAAAAAGCGTGTCATTTGGCAACCTCCAAAAAACCTGTACAAACAGAGAAAAAAGTAGTATAATAGAAATATGAAAAAACAACAGATAACATTCTACGATGAAGAAACACGGTATGAAAAACTACCCATACCATTCTCTATTATCCTATATAATACTGCGCCTGCGCCGCGAACATTTCCGCGTAAATGCCGCCGGGCTTTCCCGCAAGCTCATCGTGTGTGCCGTACTCTTTTATCGTACAGTCGGCGAACACTGCTATCCGGTCACAGAATTTGCAGCTCGAAAGCCTGTGTGAAATGTAAACTGCTGTCTTTCCGCCCACGAGGGTGTCGAACTGGCGGTATATATCGTACTCCGCGACCGGGTCGAGAGCGGCGGTAGGCTCATCGAGTATGACCACAGGCGCGTCTTTGTACAGCGCTCTTGCGATCGCGGTTTTCTGTTTCTGACCGCCGGACAACTCCGTCCCGTTCTCGTCAAAGCTCTTGAACATCATCGTATCAAGCCCGTCCGGGAGCTTTGAAACATCATCTGCAAGTCCGCATTTCTCCATGACCTCGTTTATGGTGGGGTCATTTTTACTGTCATCGGAGAAGGATATATTCTCTCTGAGACTGAACGCGAACAGACTGAAATCCTGAAATACCACCGCGAAAAGCTTCCGATACTCTTCGTCCGAATATTCCTTGATGTTCACGCCGTCTATCAGGATCTCGCCCTCGGTAACATCGTACAGTCTGCACAGCAGCT
>JAGBLA010000173.1 GCA_017635675.1 Ruminiclostridium sp. | reverse complement strand
TACTGCGTCAAACCTCCTAACCGGGCGCCAGCCCGGCTTCGTCGGCTTTCCTTGTATCCGACGCGGCTATCTCATTTTCTCTTTTCAAAGCGGTTTTTAGAGGTACCCTTAATTCAGTAGAACAGAAGTGAAATGTTGAAATGGAAAAAGAAGACAAAAGAATATACATTCTAAGCAAAGAAAAGCCGGTAAAAGCTGTTGTGAAGCTCGGCGTACCGCTGATAGCCGGAATGTTCATAATGGTGCTGTACAACCTTGTGGACACATACTTCATAGGGCTTATGCGTGACGACTATCAGCTTGCGGCAGTGAATCTCGCGTACCCTGTGATGATGGTTATGATAGCGATCTCCAATATGATAGGCGCAGGCGCTTCCTCGCTTATAGCACGAAGTCTCGGTGCAGGTGACAGCGCGAAGGCTGCACACACGCTGACGGCAGGGTTCGTCCTTACAGTTGTGAACAGCGCGATAGTCACAGCAGGCGGGATTCTGCTTCTGCCGCAGATAGTGACAGGTCTTGGAGCGCAGGATAACACCTTCGGCTATACATCGCAGTATGTGCTTGTGCTGTTTGTGGGCAGCATCTTCACAATGGGCAGCTACACGGCGGGTCAGCTTCTCCGCGCGGAAGGCTCTGTAAAGCAGTCGATAGCCGGAATGATCGCAGGAACGATAACGAATATCGTACTCGACCCGATATTCATTTTCACGTTTGATATGAAGATCTCGGGCGCGGCGATAGCAACGATACTCGGCAACGCGGTGAGCCTGCTGGTTTCGCTGTGGTTTTATATTGCAAAGAAAACTCTGCTGCGACCCGGTGTAAAGTACATCAAACCGACGGCAGAGATACTGAAAGAGATATTCTGGGTGGGAGTTCCCGCAACTCTCGAAACGCTGCTCACATCGGCGGCGTACATCGTCAACAACAATCTCGCGGTGGCTTACGGAGAGCTTACAGTCGCGGCAATGGGGATAGCGCAGAAGATAATGTCGCTCGGCAGCTACATCTATCAGGGCTTTGCGGCAGGCACACAGCCGATAATGGGCTACAACTACGGCGCGAAGAATTTCTCGCGAATGATGGGCGTGCTTAAAGCGGGAATTATGGTGGTTAGCTGCACCGAGCTTGCGGTAATGGCGCTGTACGGCATTCTCGCGCCGCTGCTTATCGGGATATTCTCCGACACCGCCGAGGTCATCGAAACGGGCAGCAAGGTGCTGCGCGCGATAATGTTCATTCTCCCGTTTGTCGGTGCAGTCTCAATGTGCAGAATGTCATTTCAGGCAATGGGAAAGCCGGTGTATGCGTTCGTTATCACGCTTGTGCGTCAGCTATTCCTGTATGTGCCGCTGCTTCTTCTGTTCAACAGTATTTTCGGCTTTGACGGAATGATCTGGGCTCAGCCTGTCACGGAAGTCATAATGATGACAGCGTCGGTATTTCTGATGTACATGATGATCAGGAAGGAGCAGAAAGCAAAGAATATGTTTTCTGACAATTGAGAAATGAGTTTTTGATTTTAAACTGAAACTGTGAATAAACTATAGGGTACCTCTAAAAACCGCTTTGAAAAGAGAAAATGAGATAGCTGCGTCGGATACAAGGAAAGCCGACGAAGCCGGGCTGGCGCCCGGTTAGGAGGTTTGACGCAGTAGACGGTCACGGCAGGAAGCCGTGGTATTG
>JAGBLA010000172.1 GCA_017635675.1 Ruminiclostridium sp. | reverse complement strand
TGTACTTTTTCTCAGCAGCGAGAAAAAGTACCAAAAAGCGCCGCCGCCGCTTGGGGTCGTCGAGCCTCCGCTTACCTTTCAGCAGATATGTCATTGCAGGTGGGAGGCCTCCTCAACCCTGCGCGGCGGTCTGCCGAGATTTCGGAGGTAATACTATAAATATAAAAACAGCAGATTCGTAAGTAACGGGTCTGCTGTTTCTTTGTCGTTGAGATGTGAGTATCTAATCTCCGTGTTACGGGGTTGGGTCCAGCGTCACGCTGGCGCAGGTGCAGGGCGGCGTTAGCCCTGCCGGGGTTTGGGGCAGAGCCCCAATCTCACTCGGCTTTCTGCGACTGTGCCGCCTGCTCGGCTTCGTAAGCCTCTGCGAGAGCCTGCTGCTGTGCGTCGTGCTCTGCGAGCAGGTCTTCGTATGTCTTCTGAGTATAATCTGTGGGGACAGTGAAGATGCTGTCGTTGTCGAAGGCATTCTCGAAACGCTCTATCTTTGATACCGAGCGGTGCTCTCCGCTTTCGGTTATGGTGTAGGCAGTGCTGCCCGAGCTCTTGTCGAAATAGTGGTAGGAGGTAACGCTGTTGGTATCGCTCATTTCCTTTGTGGGGTCAAGTGCCGAGGTAATGGCGACGCGGTCGTATTCCGTACCCTCGTATTCCGCGGTGTCGGTGGCGTAGGTGGAGGCCATTACATCGTCAAGGTATATGACCGCAAGTGAGAGCGACTTGTACATTATCTCAACGTCCTCGGTGCCGCAGTCGAAGGTATAGACCGTCTTGGTGGTATGGTTTATCTCGTATGCCTTGTCGGTCATGTAGAGAACGGTCTTTTCAACGCCCGAGGAGCTTTTTGAATACTGGGCGATGTTGTCCTTATCCTTGATGTAGAGCCCCGAGAAGATAGTCTCGTCACCCGATGTGGTAGTGGCTTCAAGGGTGAGCGGCACGCTGCGTCTGAGTTTCAGATAATTATAGTACAGCGGCGCGTTCTGTTCGATGTATTTAAGAGCGTCCTCGGTGGTATCGGGTCTTTCCTCGGATTCAAACGCCACGGCAGTGACCTTCTTGCCTGTGGTTTCCGCCGCGGAGGTGTCCGCGGGCTGACCCGCGCCGTTATTATTGCACGCCGATACCGCGAGTAGGGCGGTAAGAGCGAACACAGCCAAAAATTTCTTCATAGTATATATATCCTTTCTGTTTTACTGTCAATAGAATGTCCACACATACATATAATATACAGCAAAACCCCCGTCAAGTCAACTGTTTTCGGGCGCGGTGTACTTATATTTTCGTGAAATGACAGTTTTTCGGCACGGCAGGAAAGTTTTTTGTGCGTTTTGCTGCCGATTGACAAAACGCGCGGAATATATTATAATAACAGTATCATCGACCCGGAACAAAGGAGATAACATGGCAGACAAGGAAAAACTTCACCGCACCACCATAGGCGGACAGGCTCTCATAGAGGGCATAATGATGAAAGGCCCCGAAAAGACCGCAATGGCGGTCCGCAAAAAGGACGGGGAAATAGTCATCGAGGAAAAGGAAAACAAGCAGAAACGCTGGTACAATAAAGTCCCGTTTATCCGCGGCACCGTCAATTTCGTGTCCCAGCTTGCCGACGGTTACTACTACCTCTCGCGCTCGGCGGAGCTTTCAGGGGTGGCTGGCGACGACGGTGAAGAGGAGGAAATGACGAAGTTCGAGAAGTGGCTCGACGACAAGCTCGGCGATAAGCTCATGGGCGCGGTCATGACCATTGCAATGGTGCTTGGCGTGGCGCTTGCGATAGTGCTTTTCGTGTTCGTGCCGACATGGCTCTTCATGCTTTTGCAGCTCATTGTGGGTGAGGCGGCCGACCTCTCGCCGTTCCAGTCGCTTTTCGAGGGCGTGCTGAAAATAGCCATATTCGTCACGTATATGTGGGTGGTCTCCCGCACCGAGAGCATACGCCGCACCTATGAATACCACGGCGCGGAGCACAAGACCATATTCTGCTATGAAAAGGGTCTTGACCTCACGGTGGAGAACGTCAAGCCCCAGACACGCTTTCACCCGCGCTGCGGCACGAGCTTCATATTCCTTGTGCTGCTGATAAGCATACTGATATACAGCATAGCGCCGATAAACAATCAGATGTTCATCGACGCGTTCGGAGTTTCCGACGGGCTTGCCATGATACTGCGCGTATCCTGCAAGCTGCTGCTGCTGCCTGTGATAGTGAGCATATCCTACGAAGTGATACGGCTCGCGGGGCGTTATGACAATGTCATTACACGAATCATCTCCGCCCCCGGGCTCGCGCTCCAGCGGCTCACCACCAAGGAGCCGGACGACAAGGAGATAGAAGCCGCCATAGCCGCCATGAACGCGGTCATTCCCGAGGACAAGGAGAGCGACAAATGGTAAGCCGTGAGAAATTAAGAGAGATAACATCGACCCTCGCTTCGGCGGGGGTCTTTGACCCTGTATTCGAGGCGCGGGAGATTATCCGCGAGTATGCGGGCGCGTCCGCGCTGATGACGGGCGAGGTGCGTGAGGAGGCGCTCCCCGTGATAGACGCTGCCGTAAAGCGCCGCGTGGCGGGCGAACCGCTCCAGTACATCTTCGGACAGTGGGAGTTCTACGGGCTGCCGTTTTACGTGGGCAGGGGAGTGCTTATACCGCGCCCCGAGACCGAGCTTCTGACGGACATCGCGGCACAGCGCCTTGACAGCGGCAGCACCGTGCTCGACCTGTGCAGCGGCACGGGCTGCATACCCGTGAGCATAGCGGTGAGGACAGGCGCGAAATGCTACGCGGTGGAGCTTTACGACGAGGCGTTCTCGTACCTTGAGCGGAACATAGAGCTCAACGGCGTGCCTGTGACGGCGGTGAAGGCCGATGCGCGGGACAGCTCGATACTTCCCGGGGTGAGCTTTGACGCGATATTCTCAAACCCGCCCTATCTGACGGAGACCGAGATGTGCTCGCTCATGCGTGAGGTGCGGCACGAGCCGCCGTCGGCGCTGTACGGCGGCACCGACGGGCTTGACTTCTACCGCGCGCTTATACCCGCATGGGCGGGGCGGCTCGCTCCTGGGGGATTTCTCGCCGTTGAGATCGGCGAGACCCAGGGTGCCGCCGTTGCACAGCTCATGACCGACGCGGGGCTGTACCCGCGCATAATAAAAGACCCTGCCGGAGCCGACAGGGTCGTATGCGGAGAGACCGCCGATATCAGTTGACATAAAGCGTTCCGGGTATCATGTTCCCGCTTTCGGTATGTACTATCTTACAGAATGTTGTGACATTTCGCCCGAAGTTTATGCTGCCCTCGGAGAATACTCCGCCCTTTATGCACATTGAACCTGTACCGACGATAAGCATATCTCCCGCCGAATAGACCGCGTTTTCATTGTCGCCGCCGCACCCGCTTATGACGCTTTCCGAGTCCGACGCGAGTATCAGCTTGCCTGTTCCCGATGTGACCGCGAAACCGTCGGGGTTGGAGATGTCCGCGCCGTCGAATATAAGCTTGACGGCGTCCTCGGCGGTGATGTTTATACAGCCCTTGTCATAGCTTCCGGATATCCTGTAAATGCCGCCCTTGCTGATGATGATATCGTTGTCCTTATACCATGCGCCCGAGCCCTTCACGCTCACCTCGTCGCCGAAGGTGATGCTGCACTCGCCTATGCGAAGGTCTCCCTCGTTCACGGGGACGTACGGGTCAACTGCCACGGTATAAACGTCCGCGCTGTATATTCCGTCGCAGCCAGATACCGCGCATATCACGCACGCGAGCACCGCCGCTGTTTTCAGGCATTTCATAAATCATCACCGCCGTTCTGTCTGTTTTATGGTATATTTTACAGCTTATTTGTGAAAGCAGGGTGACAGAACTATATAAATTTGCGGAATTGTCAGTCAACAAATCTTCCGTCTATCACCACGAACTCGGGTTTTTCGGTGATGTCGAAGACCTCGCCGCGGAAAGCCGCAAGGTCGGCATCCTTGCCGGGCTCTATGCTTCCCACGCGGTCATCTATGCCGACGAGCCGCGCCGCGTTTATGGTTATGGCGCGTATCGCTTCGTCACGGCTCAACCCCCCGCGCACGGCAATGCCCGCCGTCACGGGAAGATACTGTATGGGAGTTTCGGGGTGGTCGCTGCATATCGCTGTCTCTACGCCATGCTTATGCAGCTTGCAGGCATTGGTTATGCTCTGGTTTATCATTTCGGGCTTGCAGCGGTCGGCAAAAAGCGGTCCGATGACACAGCCCGCACGCTCCGCGCTTAGCTCGTCGGCTATGAGATGCCCGTCCGTCGCGTGTATCAGCAGATAGTCGAGCGAGAACTCCTTCGCAATGCGTATCGCGGTGAAGATGTCGTCCTGTCGGTGACAGTGGAAGTGTGCCTTTATCTCCCGTTTCAGCAGCGGTATGAGCGCCTCGCACTTCATGTCGAAGTCGGGGCGGCTCGTCTCGTCGTCGGTGCCTTTGGTGCGCTCGTACTCGGCGAGCTCCTCCATATAGCGGCGGGCTTTCGTGAGCTGCTCACGGATTATAGCCGCCGTCGCCATGCGCGTCACAGGCGTTTCGTCCCTGTCGTTGTAGGTGCGCTTGGGGTTCTCTCCCAGAGCGAACTTGACAGCCACGGGGTCTTTTATTATCAGCTTGTCCACGCGGGAGCTTCCGTAGGTCTTCATTGCAAGGAAGGTGCCGCCTATGGGGTTTGAGCTTCCGACTCCCGTGACGACGGTGCCTATCCCTGCGCGCGCCGCCTCGGAAAAGCAAAGGTCAGCCGCGTTTATCGCGTCGATAGCGCGCAGGTGGGGCGTTGAGGGGTCGGTGTATTCGTTCACATCGTCGCCCTCAAATCCGAGCCCGTTCTCGCATATCCCGATGTGACAGTGCGCGTCCACGAACGCGGGATAGACCGTGAGCCCGCCGGCGTCGATAACGTCGCCCGAGTCGATGCTCCCCCCGAACTCCTCCATTGAGCCGACAGCGGTTATGGTGCCGCCGCGGGTCTCGATATAGCCGTACTCGATGACATCATTTTCATCGGAGGCGGTGAAAATTCTTGCGTTGCAGATTATCATAGCTTCTCCCTTATCCGTTCAACTATCTGTATAGGCGAGCCGGAAGCGTCTGTAATAATGTCCGCGCGCTCCGCGTAAACGGGGCGGCGGGTGTCGTACAGCTCCTTCACCTTCTCACGCGGGCTGTTGTAGGCGAGAGGGCGGTTGCTGTCGTTTTTTATGCGTTCGTAGCAGGTGTCGAAGTCAACGTCGAGGAATATGACCCGCCCCGTCCTTCGGGCAGTCTCGGCGGTCTTGTCGTTTATTATCGCGCCGCCGCCGAGTGCAGTGACCGAGTTGTCGGGCATTTCGGCTATATACCGCGCTTCAAGCCCGCGGAAATGCGCCTCGCCGAACCTTTCAAATATCTCGGGTATGGTCATGCCCTCGCGCTCGGTGATATAGCTGTCGAGGTCGGCGAACTTCATGCCCGTTTTCCGCGCGAGCTCGCTGCCTATGCGGGACTTGCCGCAGCCCATGAATCCGCAGAGGTATATCTTCATATACTTGCCTCCATGTCCGCTATGAGCTGCTTTAAGTCGGCATCGGCGAACTGTGCGCCGTTCCATATCTCCTGAGCCGCCGCAGCCTGGAGCACGAGCATAGCCATGCCTGTCATGGCGGGCTTTCCCATGCTCCGCGCCCGCTTGTAAAGGAGGGTCTCCTTCGGGTTGTAGATAACGTCGAAAACGCTGCCGCAGAGTGCCGTCACGTCATCGGAGCACGGGCAGGCATCGGTTTTCGGGAACATTCCCACGGGGGACGCGTTTACGAGCAGGTCGAACCTTTCTCCGCCGATGTCCTGCGCGGAGAGTGTTCCGCCGCTTATCGCCGCGGTGCGAAGCGCCGCGCCGGGCATAACGGACTTTGCGTGAGCGACGGTCTTTTCCGCGTCCGCGAGGAAATCGGGCAGCACCGCCACTGTCACGTCGCCGCCGCAGTACGCGGACTGAGCGGCTATCATGCGCCCTACCCCGCCGCAGCCGATGACAAGCACGCGGCTTTTTAAGCTTGCGCCGAGCATATCTATCGAGCGGGTGAAACCGAACACGTCGGTGTTATAGCCCACCTTTTCGGTGCCGTTCTTCACGCAGTTCACCGAGCCGAAGCGCTCCGCGGAGCTGTCGAGCCTGTCGGTGTAAGGGATTATGCCCACCTTATGAGGGATAGTGGCGTTGAAGCCGTCAAGCTCCGCGAGCTCGCCGAACCTTGCGGTGAGCTCCTCGGGCGGGATATCGAGCAGCTCGTAGCTGCCGTCGATGCCGCCGAGCTTCATGAGCCGGGAGTGGATTTCGGGAGAGAGAGAATGTCCGAGCGGATGCCCGATGAGAGCGTATTTTTTCATGTCTGATACCTTTCTGCCTTGCGGCGCGGTTAAATTTCTTACGTGCGGCTGTTACGCGTCAATTGCTGTCGCGGACGCGTCGGAGAGGGTCTTTTTTACCATGCCGGTGAGGGCTTTTCCGGGGCCGCACTCCACGAAATCGCCGATGCCCGCGTCGTGCATGGCGTTAAGCTCGTCCACGAACAGTACGGGGGAGGAGATGTGACGTTCGAGCAGGCTGCGGATATCCGAAAAATCGGTGAGCCGCGCCCCGAGAACGTTGGAGTAGAACGCTTTTTTCGGCGTGCCTATGGGTATATCCTTTATCAGCTCCCCGAATTCCTCGCCTGCCTGCCGCATGAACCTGCTGTGGAACGCCGCCGCCACCGCGAGCGGCAGAGCGCGTTTCGCGCCCTTGGCTTTGAGCTGCTCCATTGCCTTTGCGACACCCGTTTCGCTGCCCGCGATCACGGTCTGGACGGGGGTGTTGAAGTTTACGGGGACTACGTAGTCCTCGTCCGCCGTGCTTATCTCCTCGCAAACGGCTTTTATCTCGTCGGCGGGAAGCCCGATTATCGCTGCCATTTTGCCGCCGTTCTTCTTCGCCCACCTGTCCATGCAGTCCGCACGGTGCTTTATGAGCGTGAAGCCCGTTTCCATATCAACAGCGCCCGAGATGACGAGCGCCGCGTACTCTCCGAGGGAGTGTCCCGCGACAGCTTCGAACTCACCGCCGCCGTTTATATACTTTCTTGCGCACATGAGGGACATGGTGAATATCGTTGGCTGGGAAACGCCTGTGGGAGCGAGGTCTTCCGCCGTTCCCTCAAGCATGAGCTTTTTGAGGTCAAAGCCGAGTATATCACTTCCCGCGGCGAAGATGTCGTCATAAGCACCCGGAGCCTCGTCATACAGCCTTTTCCCCATTTCCCCGTACTGTGAGCCCTGTCCCGAAAATAAAAGCGCAGTTGCCATAAAATAAGTTCCTTTCGCATAACCTTTACAGTACATGTTGTCCGAAATTTCAAAAAAACCTTTGTGCGTTATTGACAAAAACGGGCTGTACTGTTATAATATTAGTATGTATGTGCCTTGCGGCTCTACATATTTCAGCAACTACTATTATATAACATTTCTACCATAAAATCAATAGGCAGAGAGGACAAAATGCGCGGTATAAAAATTATCGGAGCGGGAATGTACGTTCCCGAAAAGGAAGCCGACAACGACTGGTTTTCTACCATTCTCGACACGAATGACGAGTGGATATACTCACGGACAGGTATAAGAGCCCGCCGCATCTCGGTGGATAAGCCCAACTTCTACATGGCGGGAGAGGCTGCGAAGGCGGCAGTCGCCGACAGCGGCATTGACCCCGCGGAGATAGACCTCGTGCTTGCGGCGACCTGCTCGCCGGATTTCTACTACCCTGCGCTGTCCTGCCTTGTTCAGCATGAAACGGGCGCGGTGAACGCCGCGGCTTTCGACATAAATTCAGCCTGCACGGGTTTCATAAACGCGCTTGACACCGCTTCGAGATTTCTTGAGGACAGCGATTACAGGAATATTCTCGTGGTGGCGAGCGAGCGTCTCGCACCCCACTGCGACTACACCGACCGCACCGCGAGCATACTCTTCGGCGACGGCGCGGGAGCAGCGGTAGTCACCCGCTCGGATAAGCCCATGTGGTCTTATCTGAGTGCCAAGGGCGATTACTTTAACGCATTGTATTGCAAAATCGACCACAGCCGCTCCAACTGTCCGCTTATCGCCGGCAAGGACGCGCTCCCCGAGGGCATCATCGACACCGAGGCAAAGAGCCATTTCCTGCAGATGAACGGCAAGGCGGTGTATAAATTCGCGGTGGAAGCTATGGAGACCGCCGTGAACAAGGTCCTCGCCAAGGCGGGGCTCGGCATTGACGACATCGACCTGTATATCCCGCATCAGGCGAACTCCCGCATCATCGAGAGCGCGGTGAAGGGGCTCGGGCTCCCCGTGGACAAGGTGTATGTGAACCTCGAAAGGCGCGGCAACACATCGAGCGCCTGCATTCCCACCTGTCTCGCGGAGCTGAAACAGGCGGGCAGGATAAAGGACGGCATGACGATATGCTTAGTCGGCTTCGGCGCGGGGCTCACAAGCGGAGCGGTCGTATTCAATCAATAACTTACCTTGAAAGGATATTGCTATGAAAACAAGGATAACAGAGCTTCTCGGTATAAAATACCCGATCTTACAGGGCGGCATGGCATGGGTCGCCGAAAGCACCCTCGCGGCGGCAGTCTCCAACGCGGGCGGCGCGGGCATAATCGCGGGCGGCGCGGCACCTATCGACTATCTTCGTGAGCAGATACGAAGGGCAAAATCCCTCACCGACAAGCCCTTCGGCGTGAACGTAATGCTTATGAGCCCGAACGCCGAGGAGCTCGCGCAGCTCGTTATCGACGAGGGCGTGGCTTTTGTCACAACGGGCGCGGGCAACCCGGGCAAGTTCATGGAGGGCTGGAAAGCCGCGGGTATAAAGGTGATCCCCGTAGTGCCGTCGGTAGCTCTCGCACGGCGCATGGAGCGCTCGGGAGCCGACGCGGTGATAGCCGAGGGAACCGAGAGCGGCGGACATATCGGCGAGAATACCACCATGTGCCTTGTGCCGCAGGTGGTCGATGCGGTGGAGATACCCGTGCTTGCCGCGGGCGGAATAGCCGACGGGCGCGGCGTGGCGGCATCGTTCATGCTGGGCGCCGAGGGGGTACAGGTGGGAACACGCTTCCTCGCGAGTGAGGAATGTCAGATACACAAGAACTATAAAGACCTCGTCATCGGCGCGAAGGATACCGACAGCATGGTTACGGGGCGCTTTACGGGTCACCCCTGCCGCAATGTGAAGTCGAAGCTGGCGAAAAAGCTCCAGACCTTCGAGAAGGACGGCGGTACTCCCGAGGAATTCGAGCAGATATCCGCGGGCTCGCTCAGAAAAGCGGTGGTTGACGGCGACCTTGAAAACGGCTCTTTCATGTGCGGCGCCATCGCGGGCATGATAAATGAGATAAAGCCGTGCAGAGAGATAATCGAAGAGATGTTCGCGGGAGCGGAAAAGCTCCTTGGAAAATAACCGGACGAGAGGTAACGGAAATGGCAGTTGCACTTATCACAGGCGCTTCGCAGGGAATTGGCGAATGCATAGCAAAGAGACTGGCAAAGGACGGCTGGGACATCGCGATAAACTACTACCCCACCGACAGCGATAAGCTCAAAGCGGAAAATGTCGCCGCGGCGTGCGGAGAATGCGGCGTGAAAGCCGCGATATTCCCCGCGGACGTATCGGATTTCGAGCAGTGCGCGGAGCTCGTGAAGGCTGTAAAGGACGAGTTCGGCAGCATAGACGCGCTCGTGAACAACGCGGGCATCACCAAGGACACCCTCCTCACCCTTATGACCGAGGAGCAGTATGACAGCGTCATCGCGGTCAATCAGAAGTCGGTGTTCAACATGATGAAACCCACGATAAAGATAATGATGAAGCAGAAGCACGGCGCGGTGGTGAACATGGCGTCGGTGGCGGGACTTTACGGCAACCCGGGTCAGTTCAACTACTCCGCGTCCAAGGCTGCGATAATCGGCATGACCATGAGCGCGGCAAAGGAGGTCGGAGCCCGCAATATCCGCGTGAACGCGGTAGCGCCGGGACTTATCAAGACCCCCATGACCGACAAGCTCACCGATGAGCAGAAGAACAAGATATTCGAGCAGATAGCGCTCAAGCGTTTCGGCGAGGTGGAGGAGATAGCTTCCGTGGTGGCATTCCTGCTTTCGGACGCGGCTTCCTACATCACAGGACAGACCATAGAGATAAGCGGCGGACTTTCAATGTGAGCCCTGCCGGGAAATTGGAGACAGCATGAGAAGAGTAGTGATAACGGGGCTCGGCGTTCTGAGCCCGGTCGGCAATACCGTGGAGGAGTTCCGCGCGGCGCTTAAAGCGGGAAGGCACGGCTTTACCCTTGAACCGTGGTTCCCGGGTCAGTCCGAGGAAAAGAACGTCGTGGCGCGGGTGAAGAACTTTGACGATTCGGAGTACATCGACAAGCGTGAAGCGCGCCGCACCGACATGGTGACGAGATACGCGGTGTATGCGTCGAAAAAGGCGCTTGAGGACGCGGGTACGGACTTCGCGGACATCGACCCATATAAGCGCGGTGTCATCATCGCAAGCGGCATCGGCGGCATACAGACCACTGAGGAGCAGATACTCAACTACCACAACAAGGGCAACGGGCGCGTTTCCGTGTTCACTATCCCCATGATGATAGGCAACATGGCTCCCGGTGAGGTAGCGATAAAAACAGGATTCAAGGGCGCAAACTTCACGATAGTATCGGCGTGCGCGTCATCTACCCACGCAATAGGGGAAGCCTTCCGCATGATAAAGCACGGCTATCTCGACTGCGCCATAGCAGGCGGCAGCGAGGCGTGCAGCATCGGATTCGCAATGGCGGGCTTCAACAATATGCACGCCGTGACGAGAAGCACCGACCCCGACAGGGCTTCCATACCCTTCGACAAGGAGCGCTCGGGCTTTGTGCTGGGCGACGGCTCGGGCATCGTTATACTTGAAGAATACGAGCACGCGGTGAAACGCGGCGCTAAGATATACTGTGAGGTGGCAGGGTACGGCGCGACCTGTGACGCGTACCACGAGACCAGCCCCTCTCCCGACGGCGAGGCGGGCGCGAAAGCCATGCAGCTCGCGGTGGAGGAGGCGGGAGTGCCTTTCGACACGATAAACTACTGCAATGCCCACGGGACCTCCACCGTGATGAACGACAAGACCGAGACAGTGGCGCTCAAAAAGACCTTCGGCGGGCACGCGGGCAAAATAGCGGTCAACTCCACGAAGTCCATGACGGGACACCTGCTCGGAGCGGCGGGCGGACTTGAAGCAGCTGCGGTCGCGCTCCAGATGCAGGGCGGCTTTGTCCACCCCACGGTGGGACTTACCGTTGACGACGAGGAATGTGACCTCGACAACTGCAAGGGCAGCGCGAGAGACATGAAGATAACGGGCGCGATAAGCAATTCGCTTGGCTTCGGAGGACACAACGCGACGCTGTGCTTCCTGCCCGCGGACAGATAACGGAGGGACATTATGCAGTACGAACACGGCGAGCTGCTCGGAGCGGCGAAGGAATACATCGCGCTTATGAAAGAGAGCGGGCTCGGTTATTTCAGGATAAAGAACGACAAATTTGAGATAGAGCTGGGCGAAAAGCACCCCGAGGGCATGATGCCGCCCCCGCCCCCGCCCATGCCGTTCCCCGTGCAGGCGGGTATGCAGTTCCAGGGGCTCCCGCCTCAGCCGGGTCAGGCTGCTGCGGCTGCCTGTGAGCCGAAAAGCGGCAAGACAGTGACCTCCCCCATAGTGGGAACGTTCTATGCCGCGCCTTCACCGGAAAAGCCCCCCTTCGTGAGCGTGGGCAGACAGGTGTCAAAGGGCGATGTGCTGTTCATCATCGAGAGCATGAAATTAATGAACGAAGTCATCAGCGAGTACGACGGCACGGTGGCGGAGATATTCGCGGAGGACGGCGATACCGTGGAATTCGGTCAGCCGATAATGCGCATAGAGTGAGGGCAGGAGGTCAGAACCATGAAAATGGACATTGAGCAGATAAAGCAGGTGATCCCGCACCGCGACCCGTTCCTGCTGATAGACGAGATCGAGGAGGTCGAGCCGGGTCAGCGCGTGGTGGCGTACAAGCACGTGAAGCCCGACGATTTCTGGTTCAAAGGGCATTTTCCGGATTACCCGGTAGTCCCCGGCGTGCTTATCCTTGAAATGATGGCGCAGGCAGGTGCGGCGGCTATGCTTATGCTCCCCGAGAATAAGGGCAAGATAGGCTTTTTCGGCGGAGTAAAGGACGCAAAGTTCCGCAGACAGGTAGTCCCGGGCGACACGCTTCGCCTTGAAGTCGAGATAATACGGGTCAAGGGTCCTGTGGGCGTCGGCAAGGGCGTGGCAACGGTGAACGGCGAGAAAGCCTGCACCGCAGAGATATCTTTTGCGATAAAGTGACAAAAATCTTCATCAAAACGGAAGAATTATTCTATGATAGATAAAATACTTATAGCGAACCGCGGCGAGATAGCGCTGAGAGTTATCCGCGCCTGCCGCGAGCTCGGGATCGAGACCGTAGCGGTCTATTCGACAGCCGACAGGAACGCGCTCCACGCGCAGATCGCCGACAGGTCGGTCTGTATCGGCGGCGCGAGGAGCACCGACAGCTATCTGAATACCCGCGCGATACTCGCAGCGTGTGAAATAACCGGCGCTCAGGCGATACACCCGGGCTTCGGGTTCCTGTCCGAAAGCAGCCGTTTCGTGCGGCTGTGCAGCAAGTGCGGCATAAAGTGGATAGGCCCCGACGCCGACGCCATGGACGCGATGGGCGACAAGGCGAATGCCAAGGCGACCATGATAAAGGCGGGAGTTCCCGTGGTGCGCGGCTCGGACGGGATAGTAGAGGACTTCGATGAGGCGAAGCGCATAGCCGCCGACATAGGCTACCCGGTACTCGTAAAGGCGAGCGCGGGCGGCGGCGGGCGCGGAATTCGCCGCGCGGACAGCGAAACGGAGCTCGAAAAGGCGCTCACAGCAGCGAAGGAGGAAGCTCTGCGTTTCTTCGGCAATGACGAGGTGTACATCGAGAAGTTCATCGTTGACCCGCGCCACATCGAGGTGCAGATACTCGCGGACGAGTACGGCAACGTTATCCACCTCGGAGAGCGTGACTGCTCCTGCCAGCGCCGCAATCAGAAGGTGCTTGAAGAGTCCCCGAGCCCCATAATGACCCCCGAGCTCCGTGAGAAAATGGGCGAGGCTGCCGTGAAAGCGGCGAAAGCCTGCGGCTACAAGAACGCGGGTACGGTGGAGTTCCTTGTGGATAAGGACAAAAACTTCTACTTCATGGAAATGAACGCGCGCATACAGGTCGAGCACCCCGTCACCGAAATGGAGACCGGCATCGACCTCGTAAAGCAGCAGATTCTTATAGCGGGCGGCAAGAAGCTCGATATAAAGCAGGAGGACGTGCATCTGTGCGGTCACACCATAGAGTGCCGCATAAACGCGGAGGATCCGAAGAACGGGTTCCGCCCCTGCCCCGGCAGGATAGAGTCCATACACGTTCCCGGCGGCTGCGGCGTGCGCATTGACACCGCCGTGTATCAGGGCTATGAGATACCCCGGTATTACGACAGCATGATAGCAAAGCTCATAGTCCACGGGAGCGACCGCGCCGAGGCGATTACAAAAATGCGTGTGGCGCTTGGCGAAATGCTCATAGAGGGCGTGCAGACAAATATCGACTATCAGCTGAGCCTGCTGCGCGACGAGGACTTCATCAGCGGCAATATCGACATCGGTTTCCTCAACCGCAAGGACTTTTCATAACGACATCGGGAGTGTGATCTCAATTGGCATTGGAAGACCTTTTCAAGGTCGTCATCGACCGCTCAAAGGCGGACGCTAAGACCGAAAACAAGCAGAAAAAGCCTGCTCCGGGCGTCGCTATACCCCAGGGGCTTCTGTTCAAGTGCCCGAGGTGCGCCACGGTGGTTTACCGCGACGACTTCGAGCGCAACAAGTCCGTCTGCCCCGCGTGCAACTACCACGCGCGCATTACATGGAAGGAGCGTCTTGAGATGGTGGCGGACAAGGGAACGTTCACCGAGCTCGACGCGGGGCTCAAAACGCTCAACCCCATAGAATTCCCCGGCTATGAGGCTAAGATCGACGAGCTGAAAGCAGCCTGCGGCACCTCCGAAGCGGTAGTCACGGGCGTATGCAAGATACACCGCTACAAGACCGTCATCGGTATCATGGACAGCAACTTCATGATGGCGAGCATGGGCAGCGTGGTGGGCGAGAAGATAACCCGCGCGTTTGAGTACGCAACGGAAAACAAGCTCCCCGTGGTGCTGTTCACCGCTTCGGGCGGAGCGAGAATGCAGGAAGGTATCATCTCCCTTATGCAGATGGCGAAGACATCGGGCGCGATAGCGCGCCACAGCGAAGCGGGTCAGCTTTACGTGACGGTCATGACCGACCCCACTACGGGCGGCGTAACGGCGTCCTTCGCGAGCCTCGGAGATATAATCATAGCCGAGCCGAAGGTGCTGATAGGCTTCGCGGGAAGACGCGTCATCGAAGGCACGATAAAGCAGAAGCTCCCCGACGACTTCCAGTCCGCGGAGTTCATGCTTGAAAACGGCTTTGTGGATATGATAGTTGAAAGAAAGGTGCTGCGCCCCACGCTTTCAAAGATATTCCGCACCCATAACTACACCCGCACAGAGGAATACAGGGGAGGTGCAGCGAAATGATGAATGCACTTACCGCCACCGAGCGGCTCGCGCTTATCCGCGAAAAGGGAAGACCCACGGTAAGGGACTATATCCCCGCGCTTTTCAGCAATTTCCTTGAACTGCACGGCGACCGTCATTTTGGTGACGATGCCGCGATACTCGGCGGAGTGGGAATGTTCGGCACTACGCCTGTGACGGTGATAGGGCAGGTGAAGGGGCGCAATCTTGAAGAGAACAAGCGTTCAAACTTCTCGATGCCGCACCCCGAGGGATACAGAAAGGCACTGCGGCTTGCGAAGCAGGCAGAGAAATTCCACCGTCCCGTGATATGTCTTGTGGACACTCCCGGCGCGTACTGCGGCATTGAAGCGGAGAAACGCGGACAGGGCGAGGCGATAGCCCGCAACCTTATGGAGTTCATGACGCTTAAGACCCCGATAATCACAATTGTTCTCGGGGAAGGCGGAAGCGGCGGCGCGCTTGCGCTCGCGGTGTGCGACGAGCTTGCAATGCTTGAGAACGCGCTGTACTCGGTGATCTCTCCGAGAGGTTTCGCGTCGATACTGTGGAAGGACGCGTCGAGGGAGTCCGAGGCGGCGGAGCTTATGAAGATAACGGCGGAGGATCTGCTTCGGTTCGGAGTGTGCGAGCGTATCATAGAGGAGCCGGAGGGCGGAGCGCACAATGACCCGGGGCTTACCACCGAGAACATATCCGAGTATCTGTCGGAGGCGATACCGCGGCTCAAAGCTGTGGAGACCGAGGAAATGCTAAAGAGAAGATACGACAAATTCCGCAAGATAGGCGTATTCTCCGAGGAATGAGAGAGCGGCGGTTTGTACGTAATGCATAAACTTCGCTGAATAAACTGTACAAAATCGCCAATTTTACAAAAAATACAAAAAGCTATTGATTTTTTGAAGACTATCCTTTATAATGATAAATATGATACAGCAAAAACAATAAACGGAGGCAATGATTATGATTTTTGACAAGGTTAAAAGCATTATAGTTGACCAGCTCGATGTAGATGAGGACAAGGTCACACTCAATTCCAACATACAGGACGATCTCGGTGCGGACTCACTTGACATTGTAGATCTTGTAATGAGCTTTGAGGACGAATTTGATCTTGAGATACCGGACGACCAGGTCGAGAACATCAAGACTGTGGGCGACGTTGTCAAGTATATTGAAGACAACACCGACGAGTGATCTAAGATCGTATTGAATAAAAAAACGACAGCAGACCCGTAACTAACGAGTCTGCTGTTTCTGTTATTTCTGATGTATCTTCCTAATCTCCGTGTTACGGTACTGCCTGCGGTGCTCACCGCCGAGGGGTCAAGGGGGCGAGGAGCCCCCTGCGGGGTTTGGGGTGGTGCAGGAGGCACCAAGCACTTGCCCCAAACGCGGCATGGACGCCGCGATAAAAGGCAAGTGCGTCAAGAGCCCCAATCTGTCTATCTCTATTCCTCTCTCATCTATTCATTGCCAATTATTTCTCAACTGCGTCTGTGCGGTAGATGAACTTCACGGAGCCTTTGCCGCCCGAGTAGGTCTCGTATCTCTGAGAAAGCTCAGACATTGCGTTGAAACGGTCTATGGCTTTCCCGAGGTCGCCGCCCACAAGCTCGACGAGCTTGCTTATGCCCTCGTCGCTGAACCGCTGTGCGCCGTCTGCAAGCTGCTCTGAACCGTCAGTGAGCTGATTTATGCCGTCAAGCAGCGCCGGCACCTTGTCGTCGAGCTGCTTTACCCCGTCCGCAAGCTGTCCCGAGCCGTCCGCGAGCTGCTTTGTGCCGTCACTCAGCGCACCGAGACCGTCCTTTACCTGCTTTGCGCCGTCGGCAGCCTGCGCTACGCCGTCGGTGTACTGCGCAAGCCCCGTGTAAAACGTGTTGTAGCTGTCAAGCTGCTCTTTCAGAGCTTTCAGCTTTGCGGCACCCGCCTTAGCTTCGTCCGCTCCTGCCTTTATCTTGTCCTGTACGTCCTTCGAGCTGAGGTTCTCGGTTATGAGCTTTTCGACCTGTTCATCGGTGTTCTGCTTTATTGCAGCTTTCACCTCATCGGAACCGAGCTGCTGTGCGAGCGCCGCGTCAGCCTGCGCTTTTACCTCGGGAGTCTGCATCTGCTGCTCCACAGCCGCGCTTATCTGCGCCTTTATCTCGTCGGTGCCGAGCTGCTGAGCCACAGCCCCCTCTATCTTCTGCTGAGCCGCCGCGTCAATGACACCCGCAGCCACACCCTGCTGATACTGCTCGACCGTCATGTTCTGCGCTGCAAGCACGCCCGCAAGCACCTTAGCCTTCACGGCTTCGGTGACTTTCTCGGTGACGGAGGTTTTCACAGCCTCGTTCACTTTGGCAGTTACCTGCTCGGTGACTGCCTTTGTGACCTCGGCTTCCACCGCGGCACGGTTGGCTTCCACAGCCTCGGTCACTTGCTTTTTCGCGGTATCCTGCGCGGTTTTCAGAGCGTTGTCGCCGTCAAGCGACGCCACAAGCTTGTCGAGCGTTTCGGCATAGTTCGCGATAGTGAGCTTATAGCCCGTTATGCCTGCCGCCTCAAGCTGAGAATTCGCCATGTCGAGCAGAGAGTTGAACACCTGTTCGCTGCCTGCGGTGAGCTGCGCACTGTTTGAGTTGAGGGTATCAAGCCCCTCCGACAGCTTCTCCGAGCCCGTGTAGAGCTGTGCCGCGCCGTCATTTGCCTTCTCCGCGCCGTCTTTCAGACTGTCTGCGCCGTCACGGAGAGCTCCCACGCCGTCGGTGAGCGCCGAGGACTTGTCAAGAAGCTCCGCGAGCCCGTCGTGAAGCCTTTCGGTGCCGTCGGTAAGCTGCGACACAGCGTCATGCAGCCTGTCGATGTCCTCGGTGAGCTCCTCACCGTCGGAATCGAGGTCAACTCCGAGCTTGTTGAACACCTCGTTTGTAACGACGGTCACGGTATTTGCCATTGAAAAGTCGGTAACGTCCGCGGTGAACTCAAAGTATTCGGGTATCTCAAGCTTGCCGTCCTTTATGTCAAGGCTCTCGGAAAGCCCCGGGAATGCCGTGCCGACGATGAAGGTGCGGTCGCCGTCGTCCATTTTTCTGCCGTTGGTGACTTCGATATTGCGGAAGCTGTCATCGTCGAGCATAAGAGCCGTGAGAGCCGCGAAAGGCACATATACCGCGGTCTTTTCTCCCTTTACGGTGACTTCCTCGGACAATTTGTTGGTGTAGTCGAAGCGCACGGTCACTTTTCCGCTCTTGCCGACAAGCTCCTCGGGAGAGATATCCTTGCCGCCGAGCTTGTAGGAAATGCTGATGTCCAGCGGGAGCTCCGCGTCCGAGGTGCCCTGATAGTAAATATCCTTTCCGCCCGCGTTCCATGTTCTTGTATCGCCGCTCTCGGAGAATGTCTCGTCACCCTTGACGTTCTCAACGTTTTTAAGCTCCGATGTCTCGGTGAGAAGACTCTTAGCGTCGGTGTTTTTCAAGTGGTCGCTTACGATGACCTTGTTTACGGCTCCGTTCGCCTTTGCGAGAACATAGACCGTCTCGTCCTTTTCGGGCTCGCCGGCGTTTTCAGCCGTCTCCCCGACCTCGGGAGCTTTCTCCTCGGCAGGCTCGTTATCCGCGCCCTCGTTCGCCGCGTAAGCCGCGGTAACTCCGACAGCACCCGTTAACATAGCTGCCGCCGCAATATAACACATCTTTTTCAAAAGTGACTGTTTCATAATTATCTTCCTTTCAAAATGTTCATCAGGTTCTTATCAGTTGCTGTGCAGAAGTTTTCCGCTGTGAGAATGCTTGGTATCGTTCTCTATTCCGCCCATTCCGAGGGTGGTGTGCCTTATGAGCGCATCACAGAGCATGAGCAGCGCGGGGAGTATCAGTATCACGCATACCATGCTTATCACGGCTCCGCGAGCCATAAGCATACACATTGAGCTTATGATGTCGATGTCGGAGTAGACTGCCACGCCGAAGGTAGCCGCGAAAAGTCCCATGCCGCTGACTATTATAGAGGGTATCGAGGTGGTGAGCGCCGTTATCACCGCGTCATGCTTGTTTGCGCCGCCTATGCGCTCCGACTTGTATCTTGTGGTCATAAGTATCGCGTAATCCACCGTAGCGCCGAGCTGTATAGTGCTTATGCATATCGGAGCTATGAACGGGAGTGACTGACCCATGTAGTGAGGAAGTCCTAAGTTGATGAACGTTGCAAGCTCGATGACCGCTATCAGAATGAACGGCAGCGATACCGACTTCTCAACGAAAGCGATTATAACGAATATCGCGAGCACCGAGACCGCGCTTACGACCTTGAAGTCGTGACCCGTGGTGCTTATCATATCCTTCGTGCAGGGCGCTTCGCCTATGAGCAGACCGCCCTTGTCATACTTCTTGAGTATGCCGTTGAGCTCATCTATCTGGGCGTTCACCGCGTCGCTTGCGACCTTGTATTCGGAGTTTACGAGGATAAGCTCCCACTTGTTGTTTTTCAGCGTCGAGGTAAGTCTTTCGGGTATCACTTCCTCGGGAACGAGGGGTCCTACTACGCTTTCAAGCCCGAGGACGTACTTTACGCCGTCAACGTTCTTCATCTCCGCTATCATGGAGCGGACGTCCTTTTCGCTCGTGTCCGCATCTACGAGAACCATGTGCGTTGCTGCGATGTCGAAGTTGTCACGGAGCTTGCTGTTCGCTATCACATAGTCGATGTCCTGCGGGAGACACTCACCGAGGTCATAGTAAACCTCGTCATTGGTCTTTGAGTAGCCGTAGTATGCGGGGAAAATAAGCACCGCGAATACCGCGATGAACACGGGGAATACCTTTGCAATGCCCTTTGCCGCCTTGCTCATATCGGGGATAAGCGAGCGGTGCTTTGTCGCCTGCAGCGGCTTGTCGAGCAGAAGTATCATTGCAGGGAGGACGGTCACACAGCCGATAACTCCGAGCAGAACGCCCTTAGCCATTACTATTCCGAGGTCTGCGCCGAGGGTGAATGACATGAAGCACAGCGCGATAAATCCCGCGATAGTTGTTACCGAGCTTCCGAGCACGCTTGTCAATGTCTCGTGTATCGCCTCCGCCATAGCCTGCTTGTGGTCGTCAATGGTGCGGAGCTTTTCATTGTAGCTGTTCCAGAGGAATATGGAGTAGTCCATAGTCACCGCGAGCTGGAGCACTGCGGAGAGCGCCTTGGTGATGTAGCTTATCTCGCCCATGAAGTAGTTGGTGCCGAGATTGAGCAGTATCATCATTCCGATGCTCGCGAGGAACACGAACGGAACTATCCAGCTGTCGAGGAAGAGCATCATCGCCGCGCAGGCGAGCGCCACCGCTATACCGACATATATCGGTTCCTCCTTCTCACAGAGGTCTTTGAGGTCGGTGACGAGTGCCGACATACCCGACACGAACGCCTGTTTCCCCGCGAGTGCGCGGACTTCGCGTATCGCGTTCATCGTAACGTCCGAGGACGTACCGCTGTCGAAGAACACTGCCATCATGGTCGCATTGCCGTTATTGAATGCGCTGTATATCTTCTCGGGGAGCAGCTCCTTCGGTATGGAGGGGTCTGCAATGTCCTCAAAGCAAAGCACGGTATCAACGTGCTCCACCTGTTTTATGCTGTCCGCGAGAGCCGCTATGTCCTTTCCGGGCATATCCTCCATTACGATGAAGGAGAACGCGCCCTTGCCGAACTCGTTCAGAAGCTCTTCCTGCCCTATGACCGTTTCCATGTCCGACGGCAGATAGTCGAGCATATCATAGTTTATCCTTGTGCCGATCATTCCGAGAAGTGCCGGCACCATGAGCACAAGGCTCACTATCACTATCGGCACGCGGAATTTCACGACCGCGTTTGCGAATTTCATGACCTATTCTTCCTTTCAGTTGTTTTTGTGTTTTCTCTCCACTGCTTTATGCGCGGGAGAAGTATCATCATAAGGGGTATCACGCGTGTTTCTCCGTTACAATGATGTCATCGGGCATCTGGTTTTTGACTATCTTGACTGCCACAAGGACTGTGACGAGGTTGAGCGTTCCCTCGGCGAGGAGTGAAACTCCGAGTATCGCCGCGACGACTGCCGCGCTGTCAACGGGATTGACTATAAGGAAAAATCCCGCGCACCCCGTGAGAACTGCCGCCGCCAAGATAAGCCACCATTTGCCCACTCCGAAGAGCCTTGCGTCTATCGCAGTCTGTATTTTCAGCAGTCCGTCGGTCATCATGCACACTCCGAAGACCACACCGATGAACCCGAGGAACAGTTCGGGCTTTACCGCCCCCGTCACTCCGAGTATCATAAGTAGTATGCCCTCCGCGAGGTCATGCTGGAACGCGAGCCTGAACAAGTCCTTTGAGAAGTAGCTTGCTATCTTCACGGCCCCGAAAACCGCCGCCGTAACTCCCATTACCGAGCACATCGCCGAAGCAAGAGTGTCGGGGAATATTATCAGTGTGCAGCCGAACGCTATCATCAGAGCTGACATTATGATGTAACCTGTCTTAGCCGCTTTCATAGGCGCTGACGACCTTGTCATTACCGTCATTACCGCCGCCCCCTTTCTGTTTACATCTGCATTATAGCACAGTCCCGTCAAAAAGAAAACGGTCAGTTCCCCCGTCCGTGTACGATTTTGATACACTCGCAGGCTATCTGACCGAATTTTGGGCATAAGGGGGTACTTTGCCTAAAAGAAACAAGGCTCTGTAAAATTACGTAAAACGCTTGCTTTTTTCTTATGCTTATGGTATAATGTAACAAGAAGAAAGGAGCGTTTTTATGTACATTTACCAATCAGGAATGATAGGCGAAGCAGTCCACGCTAAGATAGAAAACATGAAAAGCTCGGTGAAAAGCGGCGATAAGACCGCGAACACACAGAGCTTCAGCGACCTTTTGAAGTCATATATGATACAGACCACCACGGAGACAAAGCCCGTGGGAGTTTCAAACGCCGATACCGCGGAAAAGACCGTCCCCAACGGGAGGACGCTCCTGTACGCCCTCGCGAACGCTGACAGCGACACTACCGCGTCTGCTGTCGTAGGCGCTCTCGGGCTCCCCATATCAGACAACAGCATCAAGACTGCGGCTGACGCGGTCTCCGCGGCGGCACAGCTTTTAAGCTCTGCGGACGGCGCGGACGCGGACAAGCTGCTCCCCCTCGTGAGCGACTTCGTGGATAAGTATAACGCGCTTCTCGGCGGGCTGAACACTCAGACGACCGCGTCGGGCATCATGTATTCAAGGCTGTTCAGAACAGCGGCGGACACCGCCTCCGACGCTCTCGCGAAGGCGGGTATCACGGTGAACGCGGACGGCACCCTCACCCTTGACCCGTCAAAGCTCGAAAGCGTGGGCATTGAAGGTTTCCTGTCAAGCGTAAAAACTGCGGCGGACGCTGCGGCTACATACGCGTCCTCGATAACCGGCTCGCGAACAAGCAGCCTGCTTGATTTCCTCGGAAATGATGACGACACCTCAACGGCAAGCTACTACAACGGGCTTATCAACTCAATGATGTGACAAATAAAGGAATGACCCCTGCGGGAGCTTTGGCGCTCCTGCGGGGGTCCTGCATTATCAGAATATGAAGTCGTCCTGTCCGCCTACGTCCGACTCTCCCGGGGTCGGGAAACTCTTGTCGGGCTTGGGGAAGGACTTCTCCTTGGGGAAGGATTTCTCCTTGGGGAAGGACTTCTCTCCGGGGAAGTTCTTTTCCTCCGGGAAACCCATAGCGTCGCTGACGGCAGGCTTGTCGTCCGTCTTGAAGATGTTGTAGGACGAGCTTTGGGTCTTGAAGATGTTGTATCCGTCGGGCTCTTTTACAGGCTCGGCAGGCTTTATCGGCTCCGCTGTGGGGAACGAAATATCCGGCATGGGCGCGGACGCGAACAGGTCTGCGGGAGGTGCCGCTTTCTCCGCAGCCGAGGGGAAAGCCGCAAGGCGTGTCTGCGCGTCGTCCTCTATTTCAATGCCGCCGTTGCTTATATCCACATTCTTCTCGGTATAGGGGTCAACGGCGTTCATCTCGCCGCTCGGCGCTCCGGGCATCATGCCGCGCATTGACGGGTCGGTCTGCTCCACCTGGAAGTCGAGCTTCATGTTATCGGCGCTTGTGGACGGGCGAATGGGAGTGACCTGTGCGGCGGGGATATCCTGTACAGCGTCCGCAGACGTTTCCGCCAAAGGCTCGGCAGGGGTATCGCCCGCGAACATCGCGGGATTATGCGCCGACTCGGGATTGATAACGGGTATCGCGCCGTTGAACGGCATCACGAACTCGCGCTGTGCCTTATCCTCGGGCAATACCCCGCCGTTGGACAGGTCAACGTTCTCCTCGCTCCTCGGGTCAACGGAGGGCATACTGTCGCCCATTGGCGCGGCAGGCTTTTTCAGCGGCTTTCCCGTATATGGGTCGAAATTCATCTCGCGTTCGAGCATCGTTTCACGCCGCTTGTTTATCACCTCGGAAATGCCCTCGGAAAGCGGCGGCATCGGGCGCTCTGTCCTGCGGGACAGGATATCCGAAGCCTCCCGCGTTCTGAGCAGACCGAACATCTTCTCCTTCATCGCGTTTTTCCTGTCGCCGTTGAAGTACGGGTCGTCGGAGGCGTTTTTCAGCCCTGTGGGAGCGTTGAGATTGGGGTCGAAGTTCGGGTCGCCCGCGCCGATGTAGGTATATTCGGGGGTCGGTGAGCGCATACGGTTCTTCACGCTTATGACGATGAATATGACTGCAAGCACACCGAGCGCGACGAGACCTATGATAAGGAACAAATCTGTCCTTGCTCTGTACGTCACAACAAACGGCACCATAGCATTGAGGTAGCCGTTCTTTATCATCAGTATGTCCGCTTCGCTCTCGCCCTTGTAGTACGAGTCGAGAAACTTGTCAACGAAATCCACGAACGCATCATACTCGTCGTTTGACATACCGCACACCTCGGCGCGCTCGACCGTGACGGCGGCGTCCGTGCCGCTGCGCTTTCCGCAGTACCAGTCAACGGTCTGTGAAGCGAGCGTGTTGAGCGTATTTATATCCGATTTGTTGGCGGTGCAGTACAGCATGACCTTCTCGGGGACAGGCGAATTATCGCTGCCGAAAAACGGCACCACATAATAATAGTATTTGGTGTATGTAGTTCTGCCGCGCCTGTGGTAGTTGGACTCCGTCCTTTCGGCGGCACAGCCTATGGTCTCGGTTATCCTGCCGTGAATGATGTCGCCGGATCTGAAATCGTCCTTTTTCAGGTCGGTGAAGTCCGCGAGCGTGCCGAACGCGTCCTTGACAACGTCCGAGAGCCCCATGAACGTCATTACGACGCCTATCACCGCTATAAAAACTATCAGCCTTGCAAGAGGGTTTCCGCGTGACCTCATACTGTTTTCCTTTCCCGTTTAAAACATATTCCCCGTCGTGAGCGTCGGGCTCACGGGGCGGGGAATATTCATCTGATGTTCAAACTTTTACTTTTCGGGGACTTCTATCTTGCTCATGCCGCCCATGTAGGGTCTGAGCACCTCGGGGATATTCACCGAGCCGTCCGCGTTGAGATTGTTCTCAAGGAACGCAATAAGCATTCTCGGCGGAGCCACGACGGTGTTGTTGAGGGTGTGCGCAAGGTACTTCTTTCCGTCCGCGCCCGCTATGCGTATCTTAAGGCGGCGAGCCTGCGCGTCACCGAGGTTCGAGCAGCTTCCCACCTCGAAATACTTCTTCTGTCTCGGCGACCATGCCTCAACGTCCAGGCTCTTGACTTTAAGGTCAGCAAGGTCTCCCGAGCAGCATTCGAGCGTTCTTACGGGGATATCCATTGAGCGGAACAGGTCAACGGTGTTCTGCCAGAGCTTGTCGAACCATGCCATGCTGTCCTCGGGCTTGCAGATAACTATCATTTCCTGCTTTTCAAACTGGTGTATGCGGTAAACTCCGCGCTCTTCGAGACCGTGTGCGCCCTTCTCCTTGCGGAAGCACGGCGAATAGCTCGTGAGGGTATGGGGGAGCGTTTCCTCGGGAATGATAGTGTCGATGTACTTGCCTATCATCGAGTGCTCGCTTGTGCCGATAAGGTAAAGGTCTTCGCCCTCTATCTTGTACATCATCGCGTCCATTTCCGCGAAGCTCATAACGCCCGTTACCACGTTGCTTCTTATCATGAACGGCGGTACGCAGTAGGTGAAGCCGCGGTTTATCATGAAGTCGCGGGCGTAAGCTATTACCGCAGAGTGAAGTCTTGCGATGTCGCCCATAAGATAGTAGAAACCGTTGCCCGCAACGCGTCTTGCCGCGTCAAGGTCTATGCCGTGGAGCTTCTCCATTATATCGGTGTGGTAGGGGATCTCAAAATCGGGGACAGCGGGCTCGCCGAAGCGTGTGACTTCCACGTTCTCGGAGTCGTCCTTGCCTATCGGCACCGAGGGGTCGATGATATTCGGAATGGTCATCATTATCTTGGTTATCTTCTCGGACAGCTCGGTCTCCTTCTGTTCGAGCTCGGCGAGACGCGCGGAGAACTCGCTTACCTTCTTCTTGGCTTCCTCCGCCTCGTCCTTTTTGCCCTGTCCCATGAGCGCGCCTATCTCCTTGGATATGCGGTTGCGGTCTGCGCGCAGCCCGTCGGCTTCCTGCTGGGTCTTTCGGCTCTCCGCGTCGAGGGCTATCACCTCGTCAACGAGGGGGAGCTTCTGATCCTGGAACTTCTTTTTGATGTTTTCCTTTACTGCGTCCGGGTTTTCGCGGACAAATCTGATGTCAAGCATGGTCTTGTTTCCTTTCTTTTGTTATCACTTCTGAAGCTTCGACAGGAACTCGATAAGCTCTTTGAGTTCATCTTCGTTCGCGCAGTCGATGCTGAAAACGTACTTATCCTTGGTCTTGTCAATGCGCACGGGCTTTCCGATGTGGTCGGTCATGCTGAGCTCCGCTTCCACGAGGTAGGTGTCACGGGGCGGACGCGGTCTTGCGGGCTTATCCACCGTGAGCTGCTTTGCGAGCCGTTCAAGCGCCCGCACGCTTATGCCGTCCTTCATCGCCTTTTCCGCGAGGGTATGCTGTACAGCTTCGTCCTGTACGCCGAGTATCACCTTGCAGTGTCCCACGGAAAGCTCGCCGTTTCGCACATTTTCCTGGAGGTCTTTCGGCAGGGACAGCAGACGAAGCGCATTCGCCACCGACGGACGGGGCTTGCCCACCCGCTTTGCGACCTCTTCCTGGGTCACGTGGTACTGCTCCATGAGCTGCTTGTACCCGAGGGCGGTCTCTATGGGGTTTAAGTCTTCACGCTGGAGGTTCTCGATAAGCGCTATGAGCATAGTCTGCTCATCGTCAAGGTCCATTATCCGCACGGGGACTTCTTTGAGCCCCGCTATTTTCGCGGCTCTCCAGCGGCGCTCGCCCGCGACTATCTGATACCCGTCGCCGTAGGGGCGCACCGTGAGCGGCTGGATAACGCCGAGCTCCGCTATATTCTGCGCGAGCGCGTCAAGCGCTGCCTGGTCGAAATCCTTGCGCGGCTGTTTCTTGTTCGGTTCTATCGCCGAGAGCGGCAGCGTCTGGGGCGCGATGCTGTCATCATTGCCGAAGAGCGCGCCGTCATCGAACAGCGAATCGAAATTGCTGCCGAGAGCGGATTTTTTTGCCATATTTTTCTCCTTCCACAGGGGTATTCAGCATGGTGCCGACAGGGCTCAGAGGAGCTCCTCCGCTGCCTTGCACCTGCGTGCTATTTCCTTCGCGAGACGCCCGTAAGCGTCCGCGCCCTTTGAATTGGGGTCATAGTACATGATAGGCTCGCCGTGGCTCGGTGCCTCGGTTATCCTTACGTTCCTCGGTATCTCGGTGTTGAAGAACACGTCTTCGGGGAACTTCGACTTGATAGCTCTCATTACCTCACGGTTGACTTTGAGCTTAGTGTCCACCATGGTGAACACGATGCCCATTATCTGGAGCCCGCGGTTGCTCGTCTTCTTGACGCGCTTCACGATAGATATAAGCTCAGCCACACCTTCAAGGCTGTACGGCTCGCACTGCATGGGGATTATTATCCTGTCGCAGGCGTTGAGCCCGTTGAGCGCGAGCACTCCGAGTGAGGGCAGACAGTCTATGATTATGATGTCGTAGTCATTGCGCACCTGGAGAATTGCCTTTTTGAGCTGGAGGTTCTTGTTCTCGAACTGTAAGAGCTGTATCTCCGCTTCCGCGAGGGACTGGGTGGCGGGCATGAGCCAAAGGTTCTTGAATTTTGTGGAGACTATCGCGTCGGCGGGTCGTGTCTCGCCCATTATGACATCGTATGTAGTGCTTTCGAGCTCGCGCTTTGCGCCGCCCGATATGCCGAGCCCCGCAGTGGCGTTGCCCTGGGGGTCGAGGTCCACCAGCAGCACTTTCTTTCCCATAGCTCCGAGCGCGGCAGCGGCGTTGACAGCCGTTGTGGTCTTTGCCACGCCGCCTTTCTGGTTCACGATAGAGATTATAACTGCCAAACTTATCTTCCTTTCACGTTTCCGTGTATATCATATTGACCGCGCCGCGGCACGGTCGGCGGAATATCATTTCACACTTAGAAATTATACCATACTATCGGGAAAAAATCAATAAGCAATACCTACAATGTTATATTTTTTTGATACTTGATTTTTTCGCGGCGGTGTGTTATCATGTAGAAAGCGGCTCGGAAGCCGCAAAAAGGAGATAAAATGAAAAGAAAGCATATAATACCCGCCCTCGCCGCAGCGGCGCTCGCGCTCACATCGGGCTGCTCGGGGAACGCGGGACAGGAGCTCCCGCAGGACGGGCTGAAGGTAGTGACCGTGAACTTCCCGCCCTATGACTTCGTCAGACAGCTCACGGGCGGCGATACCGTGCCCGAAATGCTGCTCAAAGGCGGACAGGACGCCCACACCTATGAGCCCTCCGCCAAGGACATCATAAAGATAAACGAAGCCGACATCTTCATCTGCACGGGCGGCGAGAGCGACGCGTGGGTCGATAGGATAGCCGCGAGCCTTGACGGCGGCGTGCGCATAATACGCATGATGGACTGCATATCCTCACCTATCGAGGAGGAGCACGACGACGACCACGACGATGACCACGGTGAGGTCGAGTATGACGAGCACGTGTGGACTTCCCCGAAAAACGCAGCCGCGATATGCGAGGTCATAGCCGCGGAGCTTGCCGCTGCCGACCCCGATAACGCGGAAAAATACTCCGCGGGGCTCACCGCGTACAAGGCGGAGCTCGGCGCGCTCTCGGACGAGCTCGAAGCCGCCGCCCGCTCCCTCGGCAAGCCGCTCATATTCGGTGACAGGTTCCCGTTCGCCTACATGGCGCGGGATTACGGCATAGAGTATCACGCGGCGTTCGCGGGCTGCTCCTCCGACACCGAGCCGAGCGCCGCGAAAATGAAGGAGCTTATCGAGTGCGCGGAGGAGGCGGACGTGGATCGCATCTACCATATCGAGTTTTCCACCGAAAAGGTGGCGAAAGCCGTTGCCGAGGCGGTGGGAGCCGAAACGCGGCTCATGCACTCCTGCCATACCCTTTCCGACAGCGACCTTGCCGCGGGAAAGACCTATATCTCGGTCATGCGGGACAATATCGCCGCCATGATGTAAAAATGCACGAAAAGACGCGCGAAAATTTGAACGCTGTGCTGTATTGACAGTGCAGGGAAAATATGCTATACTCTTATTGTATAGTATTATGCGCATTTCTCTGAAAAGCGAGGTTTTTTTATGGCAGAGTTTACAAAAGAAGATTTCGACGTCGTTAAAGAAGAGCAATACGTCGAGGACGAATTCGGTCTCGGTCTCAAGGGCTATCTGATATTGAGAGCCGCGTTCTACTGCATCGGCACGTTCATGGTGCTCGGCGCTCTGCTTGCGCTCATTTTCGGAGCCACCACCCTCAACGACCTTGTAAGCAACGCGACGGGTCTCAACGCCACCAACGCGACGCTCAATGACAACTTCAACGGGCTGCAGATCTGTATGTTCGTCCAGGCGTTCTACACAATAGCCTCACTTGTATGCGTGGTGCTCACCTACATCAAGCGCACAAGGCTGTTCGTGTTTATTGATTTAGGGCTTTTCGCGCTGTTCGTCATCGCGTTCTTCATCTTCGGCTCGTTCGAGCTGCTTTCAAACGGCTCGGCGTGGCTGCTTTACTTCATATTCAATCCTGTGTTCTCATTCCTCGGGCTCATAGTCGGGAAGCACTTCCCCTATATGCCCATGATGTGATACGGAAAGGAAGGAACTGACATGATATTAGGATTATTTCTCAGCAGACTTGACCTGCCTGTGCTCCCCGTCGTTGTTATAGCGGCGGCGTTCCTCGTGCTTATCGCGGGTTTCGCGTTTATGATTTACCGCCACGTTTACGAAAAGGGTGAGTCCGACATCGACCCCGCAGTTTTCAGAAAGGTGTGCGACATCGCCGCGTGGGTGTTCATCATCTACGTTCTCGTGGAGCTTATCGCCGCCGCCGCGTGCGTATGCGTCAATGAAGCGTGCAGATACGGCTATCACTACGACCTGTCCAAGAAGGACGGCGTGAACCATATCCTCTGCAAGTTCTGCAACGGCTTCAAGGACGCGGATAACCGCTCCTTCGCCTCCGACGCGCTCATGCTCGGAATCTACTTCGACGCTTTCATCGTCAACTCCTTCGTGACAAATACCGTAAGGTTTGTCCGCGAGAAGCTTGACGGGCGCAGAAAAGACGCGTGATCTCCGCGCAGTTTTTCAAACAGCGATAACGGCAGAGCCCGATTTGCGGCTCTGCCTTTTTTATGCCATTCTGACGGTTTCCGCAAAATTATGCGGGAGCTGTCTTTTTTTGTCGTGCAAAAATCCGCGCGGCGACAGGAAACGACAGAAAAAACGCGCAAAATGTGGTATATTTGTCATTGGTAAAGCCGAAAGCAGGAAAAGAGGTATCACAATGCCGGTAAACATAATACACGAAAAAGGAAAGATGACCGCGGAGATAAGCGGCGAGCTCGACCACCACGAGGCGGCGGAGATACGTATGGCGGTGGACGGCGAGCTTGCGCAGAGCTTTCCCGAGCTGCTGAACTTCGATATGAGCGGGGTAACGTTCATGGACAGCTCGGGGGTGGGTCTCGTGCTCGGGCGGCTGCGCACGGTCAAGCAGTGGGACGGGAAAGTCCGCATAACCGACCCGTCGCCGCGGGCTGAGAAGATACTGAAGCTGTCGGGGCTCAGCGCGCTTATCGTAAAGAGCCGCGCGGCAGGAAAGAAGGCAGAGAAATGAAAAAAGTCACAAACCGTATGAAAATGACTATCGCGGGGTACTCCAACAACGAATCCCTCGCGCGTATGTGTGTGGCGGCATTCGCCGCCCAGCTCGACCCTACCGTCGAGGAGATAAGCGACATAAAGGCGGCAGTCTCGGAGGCGGTGACGAACTGTATCGTCCACGGCTACCGCGACACTATCGGAGATATAGACATCACTCTCAAAATACTTGACGGCGACACGCTCTACATACGGATATCGGACAAGGGAACGGGCATTGAGGATATAAAGCAGGCTATGCAGCCTATGTTCACCACCTGTCCCGAGGGCGAACGCGCGGGGCTCGGATTTGCCGTCATGGAGAGCTTTACCGACAGTCTGCGCGTCTACAGCAAGCCGGGCAGGGGGACTGCCGTGACCATGACTAAGGCGCTGCGGCGCAGAGGGTGACATGGACAGACTTACTGACGAATTTGTCGAGCAGAACATGGGGCTTGTCCACGCGCTTGCGGGGCGTTTCCGCGGGCGCGGGATAGAATACGAGGAGCTTGTCTCGGCGGGGTGCATGGGTTTGGTGAAGGCTGCACGCGGCTTTGACGAGAGCCGCGGGCTGTGCTTTTCGACCTATGCCGTGCCTGTCATTCTCGGGGAGCTTCGGCGGTTGTTCCGTGACGGCGGCACGGTCAAGGTGAGCCGCACGATAAAGGAGCTGTCGCTTCGCATATCGGCGTACCGCGATAAGTGCTCCGCGGAGAACAGAGACCCCACGATAGCCGAGATAGCCCGTGAGCTCGGTGAGAGCGAGGAAAGCGTCACCGAAGCAATAGCCGCGTCCCGCCCTGCTATCTCGCTTACCGGGAGCGACGAGGACGGCGCTGAGCTTGACATACCTGTGGAGGCTCCGCAGCTGCGGGCGACCGAGCTTATCGCGCTTGAACAATGTCTCAGCACCCTCGAACCCGCCGACAGGCGGCTTATCTATCTGCGCTACAAGCTTGAAAAGACGCAGGCGGAGACAGGAAGGCTGCTCGGCATGACACAGGTGCAGGTCTCACGGCGCGAGAAGAAGATACTCGACGAGCTTCGCGCTATGCTTGTGTGAGCGCAGGTCTTCCAAAATACCAAAACCTGTAAAACTGTACAAAAAATGTATTGATTTATCCCCGTAAATGTGCTATAATTAATATACAATATCGCACAACAGGAGGATATCACAATGAGCAAGATACTTGTAGCATATTTCAGCGCGAGCGGTGTGACAGCCGAGAAAGCGCACCTTATCGCAGAGGCCTCACAGGGCGACCTGTATGAGATAAAGCCTGCCGTACCGTACACGGAAGCCGACCTTGATTTCAAAAATCAGAACTCCCGCAGCACCGTGGAGATGAAAACTCCCGGGGCGCGTCCCGAGCTTGCTGACAAGGACGCCAATGTCGCAGAGTACGATATAATTTTCGTAGGCTATCCGATATGGTGGTACACCTGCCCGACGATAATCAATTCGTTCCTTGAGAGCTATGATTTCTCGGGAAAGACGATAATTCCGTTCGCCACCTCGGACGGCAGCCGTCTCGGAAAGTCAATTCAGTCCATTAAGGACAGCGTTTCCGACACCGCCGTAGTAAAAGAAGGAAAAATGGTCACAGGCACCCAGGCTTACGGTATCCAGGGCTGGATAAATGACTTCATCCTTTAAAAGAGAAACAGAGAGACAGAGAGAAACAGAGGGACAGAGAAGAACAGAATGGGGCTCTGCCCCAAACCCCGCAGGGGGCTCCTTGCGCACTTGCTTTTTATCGCGGCGTCCATGCCGCGTTTTGGGCAAGTGCTTGGTGCTTCCTGCACCAGCCCCCTTGACCCCTCGGCGGTGAGCACCGCAGGCAGTACCGTAACACGGAGACTCGTTACTCTTGTTCATAACAAAAAAATACAGCAGACTTGTTACTTTCAAGTCTGCTGTTTCTTTGTCGCTGCGAAGTGAGTGACTAATCTCCGTGTTACGGTACTGCCTGCGGTGCTCACCGCTTTACAGGATGAAGTCTTTTATCCAGCCCTGGATGCCGTAAGCCTGGGTCCCGGTGACCATTTTGCCCTCTTTTACTATGGCGGTGTCGGAAACACTGTCCTTGATGGACTGAATGGACTTTCCGAGACGGCTTCCGTCCGAAGTCGCGAATGGTATTATCGTCTTTCCCGAGAAGTCATAGCTTTCAAGGAACGAGTTTATTATCGTCGGGCAGGTGTA